>JAFSOW010000170.1 GCA_017443165.1 Acidaminococcaceae bacterium
ACTATACAACGGCAACATTAATAAAAAGCAATTAATACAGAAACAGCACCCAAAACACTGCCGCGAAAAACTTTACAGTTCAACATGTAAAACTTCTGTTCCTTTGGTGTTCAGTTGCAGAATATGATAGACTGCTGTCTGTCCGCAGGAAGCGAAGGCGTCTACCATAGCTTTTCCGATAGCGTCCCCGTCTTTTTCCGGCGAAGCGTATGCCAGCAACGTAGAACCGGATCCGCTGATGATGCATTGATAGGCTCCGGCTGCTTTTCCTGCAGCAAACACTTCAGGAAGCCCCGGAATAAGTTTCGCCCGGTATGGTTGGTGCAATTTGTCTTCCAGCGCAAACTCCAGCAATTCCGGACGGTCTTCCAGCAAAGCGGCTGTCAGCAAAGCAGTACGGGAAGCATTGAACACCGCATCGGGATGGACGATAACTTTTGGAATCGCTTCCCGCGCCAGATGTGTGGAAAGCTGCATGTCCGGCACTACTGCGATAAACTGCAGGGGCATTTTAGGGATGGTTCGCAGGGTATGAGCCACGCCGTTTTCCTGAAAACTGATGGTAAAACCACCGTAGATAGCGGGCGCAACATTGTCCGGATGCCCTTCCAGTTTATTGGCTTCCTGTAATATTTCATCCTGGGTCAGATTGGCGCCGCTCAATATGCTGGCGGCTGTTACACCGGCCACAATGGCCGTTGAACTGCTTCCCAGTCCCCGGCTTTTGGGAACCTGGTTTTTCATCTGTACGTCAAGCCCGATACGCCTGTGGTCTGTCAATTTATTCCAGAGGGACAGGAACGACGCAAATGCCATATTACGCCCGGATGCGTGAAAACTGTCTTTGCCTTCCCCTTCCACTTTCAGGGAAAAGCCGTATTGCTCATCAGAGACGGTAAAGGTGAATTCATTATATAGCGTTAATGCCAGCCCGAGGCTGTCGAAACCGGGACCGCAGTTTGCAGAGGTAGCCGGTACCCGGACGGTAACAGATTTTTTCATAATTCTCCAATCATACCTGTAGTCAGGCGGAATAATATTTTTTACGAAACGGCCTGAATAATACAACCAGACAGCTTTTTATAAGTTAGGATCCTCTACCCGCAACACGCTGCAAACCTTTTTTACAACAGGCAATACCTGCAGAGTGCGCAACGACAAATCCAGACTTAATCTGCTGACTTTGTAGGTGATGATGATCAGTTCGGCCAGACCGTTTTCCACCACGGCTTTCTGAATTACGGAAGCGATGCTCATCTGTTGGGCGGCAAAAGTGGATGCGATAGCGGCAAGTACGCCGGGCCGGTCGTTTACCAGCAGCCGGAAGTAGCAGGGTTCCATTTCTTTTTCGGGTGGGCACATTTTCTTTTCAACAAAGAGATTCCCGGAGACACGTCCGCAGGCGTTATGGCAAATGTTACGGACTGTATCGATGATGTCGCCGCAGACCGCGCTGGCGGTGGGAAGCCGGCCCGCACCGCGGCCCATGAACATTGCGTCTCCTACTGCGTCGCCGTTCACGTAGATGGCATTATATACATCGTTTACACTGGCCAGCGGATGATTCTTCGGCAGCATGACAGGATAAACGTTGGCGGTAATTCCGTTTTCCGGATCATTTTTGGCCACGCCCAGCAGTTTTACTACATAGCCCAGTTCACGGGCATAACTGATATCACAGGCTTCTACGTTGTCGATGCCTTCTATGTGCACATCTTTCAGAGTCAGCGCAGTGTTGAAGGCAAGAGAGGCCAGCACGGTGATTTTGCGGGCAGCATCGATACCTTCCACGTCCGCTGTGGGATCGGATTCCGCATAACCTTTTGCCTGAGCTTCCTTCAGAGCGTTTTCGTAAGAAAGTCCCGCTTCGGTCATCCGGGTCAGCATGTAGTTGGTAGAACCGTTCACAATGCCCATGACGCGGGAGATTTTATTGCCGGCGAGGCAGGAACGTAACGGACGAATGATAGGAATGCCGCCACCCACTGCGCCTTCAAACTGGAAATCCAATTGTTTTTCCGCAGCCAACGCAAACAGAGATTTGCCGTATTCTGCCAACACGTCTTTGTTAGCGGTTACCACATGTTTGCCATGCTGTAACGCTGCTTCTATATATTCCTTGGCAGGATGCACACGTCCGATCAGTTCGACCACTATATCAATTTCCGGATCGTTTAAAATATCGTCCAGATTGTCGGTATATCCAATGTTGTATTTTTCAATTTCCGGTTTTAATTTGGACTTATCCCGGACCAGAACGGTCTTCACTTCAACGGCGCAGCCGGCTTTCCTGGCAATGTCCTCTTTGTTTTCGTTCAGGACGATGATCACGCCGCCGCCGACGGTGCCACAGCCTAACAGGCCGATCTTAACAGTATTCTTCATAATGTTTTAATACCTTCTCCCTCAAATATATTTTATAAAAAAATAATGATTAAAAATATCCGGCGCGGAGAATCAGACTTGCCGGGAAAGAAAAATTGAGGACAACCTCCTTACACCTGTCCTAAAACCTCCAACCGTTTTACACCGTCAATCATGCGCAGTTTATCCAATAATGCTTCCAGATCCACGGTCATATTCTTTGTTTAAATAGAAATGGTAGTATTGGCTACACCCTGAAGGGGGATTCCATGGTTGAGTGTCATGATGTTTCCGGAATCTGTCGAAATCAGGTTGAGGACACGGGACAGTACGCCGGCTTTATGTTCCAACAACAAGGAAAGGGTGATGATTTTGTCCCTGCTGGCTTCATAAAACGGGAAAACATAATCCTTATATTTATAATAAGCGCTCCGGCTAAGATTCATCCGTTCTACCGCCTCGTTAATGGTTTTTGCTTCGCCACGTTTCAGGATTTCTTTCACCTTGATGGTCTTCTTAATAGCTTCCGGTAAAATATCTTCTTTTACAAGATAGAAAGATGTTGTTTCATAACCTGGTTTGCTTGCTGCTGCGTTGAGATCGATATTCCTGGTTCGTCCCATGTTCCTGACTCCTTCCTCTAACTATTTATTATCATTCAGATGACCGGGTTTGATTTTACTTTCAGTCCCATTTAATAACCGTCTGATATTATCCTTGTGGCGGATTATGACAAACAGGCATGCCAGTGTTCCGAATACAGCAAAGGGCGCGGGATAGTTAAGATACCATCCGGCCGATGCGGCGACAATTGCTGCAATTATAGAACCCAGGGACACATAACGGGTTATCAGAACAATGATAATCCATACACCAAGTCCGGCAGCCGCTCCCCAGGGAAGCATATACAGAAACAATCCCAGGCCGGTTGCCACACCCTTTCCGCCTTTAAAACCGAGAAACAGCGAATAGTTATGCCCCAGTAACGCGCCCAGAGCTGCCACTGCCACAATAACCGGGTCTGCAGAAAACTTAGATATGATATACAAAGCCAGTATGCCTTTCAGCATATCCCCCGCCAACACGGCACCAGCTGTTTTCGGTCCAACCGTGCGGAAGACATTTGTCGTGCCGATATTACCGCTTCCGTATTTTCGGATATCAATGCCGTGAAATGCCTGCACCAGCCATAATCCGCAAGGTATAGATCCAAACACATACCCCAGCAGGAAACCGCCGGCGGCTAAAAGATAATTCATGCGCAGGAACTCCTTTAATCTATTCTTCCGGGATAAATAACCTCTGACATCCTGTTACTCTTAATAGTTACAGGTCTTCTTCATTTTTCGCACGGATGATCATCTGGATAGGCGTACCTTCAAAACCAAAGGCTTCCCGCAGTTTGTTTTCCAGATACCGCTGATAGGAGAAATGCATAATCTCCGGATTGTTGACGAAAAGTACAAAGGTCGGCGGTTTGATTTTCACCTGTGTTACAAAATAAATCTTTAACTGGCGTCCTTTGTCTGTGGGCGGTGGGTTGATGGCACAGGCGTCTTCGATAATCTGGTTGATAACAGAGGTGGAGATGCGCATGGCGTTCTGCTCCGCCACATATTTGATGACTTCCGGCAGCCGGTGGATGCGCTGCATGGTGACTGCCGAAACATAAACAACCGGAGCGTACTGAAGAAAGACAAGTCCTTTCCGTAATTCTTCCGTGTAACGCAGAGTGGAACCGGTATCTTTTTTATACAGATCCCATTTGTTTACAACAAGGATGATACCTTTGCCCGCTTCATGGGCGTAGCCGACTATTTTTTTATCCTGCTCGGTGACGCCGTCCACTGCGTCGATGACCATCAGAACAACATCGGAACGGTCAACAGCGCGAAGGGAACGGACGATACTGTACTTTTCAATCAGTTCTTCAATTTTGCCTTTGCGGCGCATACCGGCCGTATCAATAAACAGGTAACGCTGCCCGTCTTTTACAACCGGGGTATCAATTGCGTCACGGGTAGTGCCCGCCTGGTCGCTGACAATGGAGCGCTCTTCCCCCACAAGCGCGTTAAAGATGGAAGATTTTCCTACATTAGGTCTGCCGATCAGGGCGACCTTGATTTCATCCTCGTCTTCATCATTTAACTGAGGCACGGTCTGCTGAACTTTATCCATGACGGAATCCAGCATATCGCCAAGCCCCAGGTGGTTTGTCGCGGAAATAGGAATCGGTTCGCCTAATCCCAGGTTATAGAATTCAAAGATTTCCATTTCCTGTTTAAAAGAATCCGCTTTATTTACAGCGAGGATGATTGGCTTTTTGGATTTACGCAATAATTTTGCAACTTCTGCGTCTTCGTCTGTAATACCGGTGCGGGCGTCACAGACAAACAAAATAACATCAGCCTCACGAATGGCGATTTGTGCCTGTTCCCGTATGGAAACGGCAATTTTGTCAGTGTTGGCTATTTCGATACCGCCGGTATCGATAATAACGAACTCCCTGTCAAGCCACTCAGAGGTTGCGTACAAACGGTCGCGGGTCACGCCGGGGATATCTTCTACAATGGAAATTCGTTCATTGGCCAATACGTTGAACAGGGTGGACTTGCCCACATTCGGTCTTCCAACAATGGCGACAATAGGTTTTGACATAGTGCAAAGATCCTCATACTTTCTTGTAAAGGTTTATAAAAACATCTATCACAAATATATAACTAATGATATTTTCAATAAAAAACAATTATAACTGCATAACCGGGTTAATGGTCTATACCGTCCCGTATGGTAATATTTTTTAGCGTAAAATAATGTTTTACTTCCTGCATATCTGTTACCAGATCCGCTTCGTCAATCAGTTCCGCCGGTGCTTCCCTTCCGGTGCAGACAACTTCTGTATTTTTGCGGTAATTATGCAGGAACGAGACAACATCCTTCGTATCAATCAGATTCTTAGCCATGGCTAAATTGATTTCGTCCAGGATCAAAACATCCGTTTCATGATTTAATAAAACGCGTTTTCCTTCTTCCCAGGCATCCTGTGCCATTTTTACGTCAATGGGATCCGGGTTGCGAAAGTTTACAAAACTGTCCCGCCCCATCTGTTTCAGGGTAAAGTTGGGAAGGAAACGAAAAGCCCGGGCTTCCCCGTAGGTAGCGTCGCCTTTCATGAAACAAATCATGATGACTCTGGCTCCATGGCCAATGGCCCGTAGCGCAAGTCCAAGGGCGGCAGAAGTTTTGCCTTTGCCGGTTCCGGTATAGACATGCAGCATGCCAAAATTTTCCATTCCAATATGCCTCGCTTATGAAAACTGTTTCACATATTCCGTATTATTTTTAGCAGGGATTGTTTTCCGCTCCGGAACAGAATTCCTGGCAGTGGTGTTCTTATGAGACAATGGCTGTTCCAGTAGCAGGTTATATAATTCAGCCGCGCCTTTGGCTATTCTAACATCACTGCCCCTTCTGCGTATAAATTCATCCAACGGCATATCGTCCAGGAACAGATTGTCCTGGTTCAGTACAACCGCAGGAAGGATCACAGGGGCTTCTTCGGGAAGCTGGGCAAGAATATCTGTACCTGTCAATAAACCTGTCACGTTAACGGTATGCCCGAAGAAATCATTAACAATCGGGACAATGCGGTTGTTTGTGTGATAACGGGCATTAAATTCCTGTATTACCGGTTGGAGTAAAGTTGCAGCGGAAACTCCGACAGGAATGGCGTAATTCTTATGCGCCGGGCGCAAATCATCCCTGTGACGCTGAACTGCTTTTTCCCACTCGGAAAGAAAGTTCTGTGTCAGGCCGATACCGTTCTCCAGCTGTGGAAATCCGTCATACCATTCGACGGGCGGCATCTTCTGATTAGCCAGTATATAAAACTCGTCGCCCAGATAAACGAAAGAGCGTCCCAGACGCCGGCGGCATTCTTCCTGCCAGCGGGTTGCTGTTTCAACAACAGCTTCTGCGCTCTCTCTGGTAAACAAACGTAAATCGGGCAAGCCATCTTTATGTTTTGTAATACCTACCGGGACGATAGCCATATCCTCTACATAATCCGATAAAGCCACTAAATCACGGTAAGATTTTTCCAAGACTGCGCCGTCATTCCAGCCGGGGCAGCAGACAATCTGCGCATGGATATGGATGCCGGCGGCGAACAGACGCTGCAGTTTTTCCATAATCTTCCCGGAATGCCTGTTCTTCATCATTGCCTGACGGACATGCGGGTCTGTCGCATGAACGGATACGCAAAGGGGGGACATATGATTTCGGATGATGCGCTCAAAATCCTCTTCTGTCAAATTGGTCAGCGTGACGAAATTACCATACAAAAAAGAAAGGCGGTAATCATCGTCCCTGACATACAGACCTTTGCGGAGACCGGGAATCATACGGTCAACAAAGCAGAATACACAGTGGTTGTGACATATACGTACCTTGTCAAACACTGCGCTTTCAAAAGAAAGACCGAGTTCTTCGTCGAGTTCTTTCGGAACGCTTACTTCCCGTATGGATCCGTCTGCCCCCCGGACAGACAGAACCGGTTCAAAGTCCGCGGCGGCAAAGCTTACGTCCAGTATGTCACGCATAGGCATACCGTTGACGGCACAAAGGGATTCCCCTGCCCTGATGCCGGCATTATCCGCAGCGCTATGCTTCCTGACCGAACAGATTTTGCCTTCCCAGTTAGTTTCCATACGTCCTCCGAAATGTCTTGTTATATTATACATAAATTTCCATAAAAACACAAATGTACATTGTAAAAAAGCAAAAAAAGGCCCGCTTTTTTCAAGCGGGCCTTTTTGTTTGCAAAGATTACTTACGGATATTCAGTTTGGCAATAATTGCACGATACCGTTCAATGTCTTTCTTCTGCAGATAGTTCAGCAGGCCGCGACGCTGACCAACCATTTTCAGCAGACCGCGACGGGAATGATGATCTTTCTTGTTGGATTTCAGGTGTTCGGTCAGAGCAGCAATGCGGGTGGTAAGAACCGCAATCTGTACCTCCGGAGATCCGGTGTCGCCTTCGTGACGGGCATGTTCTTTGATAATCGCCTGTTTTTCTTCTGTTGTTAACATGATAACAAACCTCCATAAAATTATATTGTCCGGCCGGGACCAGGAAGGCGTTGGAGAAGCGCTCTACGTAGTTCCGGTTAGGATACTGAAGTATTTTAGCACAGAAATTAATATATTGCAAATCTTTTTTAAAAAATAATTTACTGTTCATTGTTCTGGGCGGCAAACCAGGCAAGGGCGTCCGCTTTGTCTTTTTCCAGTTGTGCTTTTAGTTCGTCTACTGATGAAAACCTGCGCTCGTTCCGGATGAACCGGCAAAACGCTGTTTCCAGAATATGCCCGTACAAATCTTCATTGCAACCAAACAGATGAACTTCCAACACTTCCCTCACAACATCGTCAAAGGTAGGATTCATGCCCAGGTTTCCCACTCCGTTGTAGAGCCTTTCACCGTCACGTACCTGCAAAGCGTAAACGCCGGAAGGCGGAAGGGCGGAACCGTTCCGGTTCACATACAGGTTTGCCGTAGGAAAGCCCAGTGTCCTTCCCCGCTGAAAGCCTTTATGTACGATTCCCTGGACGCTGCAGAAACGACCAAGCATGCTTTCCGCGTCGCGAAGATTGCCTTCGGAAATGGCCCGGCGTATCCGTGTGCTGCTGATGATTCTGTTCTTATATTTTAGAAGCGGCCTTACAATCACATCGAAGCCATCTTCTTTACCGCTTTCCGCTAACATTTCCGTATTCCCCAAACCCCTGAAACCGTATGAAAAATTCGTTCCGCAGACGAGACAGGAAAAATTGAACTGTTTTAGTTTGTGTAAAAAATCTTCCGGCGATAAAAGCGATAACTGTCGGTTAAAGGGAACATCGATCAGCAAATCGACCCCCCAGCGTTTCAAAAGCCTTACCTTTTCTTCAGGGGAAATCAGTGCCTGGGGAATCGCCGAAGGCCGGATGGCAGCATACGGATGATTGCTGAATGTGAAAACGGCAAGTCGCAACTGTTTTTTACGGGCATAAGACGCTGCGGCGTCAATCACGTCGCGGTGGCCTTTATGTAGACCGTCAAAGGTTCCCATGGCAATCACGCAGGGCTTTTTTTGAAAGGCTTCCTTTTCTGTTTTTTCCAAATATAAACGTTTAACGATTTCCATAATTGTCAAATGCTTCAACAAGGCAATACAAGGACCGGTTTTCTGAAATCCATGTTTCCGAAAACGGCAATGATATCTGCTCTCAAGCAGGCTCTTGCGGTTGTTTAACCTGGAACAGTATTTTTTCCGGCTTCACGACTTCGTCCTCTACCGTTACCATTCCCAAAAATGCATCTGCAAGGTAAAGCGAGTATGTTCCTGAGGCTGTACCTTTTACAGTTGTACGGACTCCGTTGGTGATTCGGAATGCCTGCAGGTCATTCACATATAGTTTCCCTGTTTTGCAGACTGCTGTTTCCAAAGGCAGCAGAACACTGTCCGGATTGTATGCAATCTCGTCCAATGTATGAGAGTCTTTAATAGAAAAGACTCCGGCTCTCGTCCGGAGTAAAAAGGTCATACAGGCACAGGTTCCAAGAGCAGCAGCAATATCTTCCAACAAGGTACGGATATACGTTCCTTTAGAACATTCGATATCCAGGATGAAATACGGAGGATACAGCTTTATGCACTCCAACCGGAAAATTTCTACGGGTCTGGCAGAACGTTCAATTACAATACCTTCTCTGGCGTACTCATACAGCTTTTTCCCATTGACTTTCAATGCGGAATACATAGGGGGAATCTGTAAAATTTTTCCCCGGAACTGTTGTAAAACTATTTCAAATTCCGTAGCAGAAAAAGCCGGAGCGGGTTTTGTCTCCAGTACGTTTCCACTGTCGTCGCCGGTGTCCGTCCGAATGCCGAAAATCCCTTCTGCCCGGTAATGTTTCTTTCCTGTAGCTGCATATTCCAACAAACGGGTCGCATGCCCAACAAAAACAGGCAATACGCCGGCAGCGTCCGGGTCCAGCGTACCGGAATGACCGGCCTTCTTAATTCCGTAAATCCGGCGGACCCGGCTGACTACGTCATGGGATGTCATACCGGGAGGTTTGAGTACGTTTACGATACCGTCCGTCATACAAACAATTCCCCTACAACGTCCAGAACCACTTTTTCAGCTTCTTTCAGCGGAGCATAAATACTACAGCCGGCAGCTTTCTTGTGACCGCCGCCTCCAAAGGATAAAGCAATCTTTGCCACATCAATTTCTTTGGAACGGAAGCTTACTCGGGTCAGGTTCGCTTCCACCTGTTTAAAAAGTAAAGCGATTTCCACCCCTTCCACGTAACGGGGGTACGAGATAAAAGTATCCGTTTCTACATTATGATCATATAATTCCGGGGGGATTTCGATATAAGCAATCTTTCCGTCTTTTAAAAATGTCAGTGTTTCAAGCACTTTACGCAACATTTCCACCTGTGAACGGGATTTTAATTCCATATTATCAGAGATCAGACTGGGATTTACCCCGTAGTTCAGTAAGTCAGCTGCTGTTTTCAATGTGTTTGAGGTCGTATTTGAGTATTTGAACGAACCTGTATCGGTATAAATTCCTTCGTAAATACAGGTCGCGATGTCCCTGGTAAGTTTGATGCCCATCTCCAGCAACAGGCTGTAAATGATTTCGGCTGTTGCAGCGGCATCAGAATCCAGATACAGATAATCAGCAAACCGTGTATTTGTTTTATGATGGTCAATATTTAGAACGATGGGAGATTTGACGACTTCCATAGCATTACCGGCTCTGTCAGCTGAACTTGCGTCGATAATTACCATAAGGTCAGCCTCTACAGATTCTTCCGGCGCAAAGCGGCGGTATCCGGCAATTCCGGGAAGAAACGAGTAGACGGTGGAAATCTCATCGTCAACATTTATGATGACCTCTTTGCCCAGCATACGCAATGCATGCATAAGGGCAAGAGACGAGCCGAGGGTATCACCGTCAGGACTGACATGGCTGACGATTACCAGTTTCTTTGCCGCTTTCAGCAGTTCACTGGTTTCCGCTAATGAACAGTTCTTACTCATTTTTATTTCCTTCATTTTCTTTAATCTGGCGCAGCAGGCTGTCGATATGCTCACCGTATTCCCAGGAATTATCCTTTTCCAATATCAGTTCCGGCGCAAAACGCAGACGGATGCGTTTTGCTATTTCCGTTCTCATGAAGCCTTTAGCCTTGTTTAAAGCTTTCCATGCCTGATCCTGTTCTTCCGCAGAACCGTACAGGCTTACGAAAACTTTCGCCTGGCTCATATCATCTGTCAGGTTCACTCCCGTAACCGTTACCAGTTTGATACGCGGATCTTTAATATCCATCAGAAGCATATTGGAGATTTCATGTTGGATTGCTTCCTGTACTTTTTCAACTCGTAATCTTGCCATAATTCACCTGTGCACAATCCCTTATTCGGGAGCAACTTCTTTCATTACATAAACTTCAAACTGGTCATTCTCTTTGATGTCATGGAACTTGGCCAGCGTGATACCGCATTCGTAGCCGGCGGCAACTTCTTTTACATCGTCTTTAAAACGGCGCAGGGATTCCATCTCGTCTTCGGCAATAACAATACCGTCCCGGACTACACGGATTTTGGCATTATTTG
>JAFSOW010000171.1 GCA_017443165.1 Acidaminococcaceae bacterium
CCCGGAAAATCATGGCATTTACATGCGTCAGTTCCGTATCCGTCAGCATCTTCCGCCAGCGGACAAAGATGCCCATGCCGATCAGAAGAAACAGGGGGATGATTGCTTTTACCGCAACAATAAAATGTTGCTCCATAATTACCCCAGCAGCAGCTTATCGCTGGCCATTCCGTCGCCGCTGGCTTTCTCAAACATCGCCAGCAGGTCGGCAATCTTCAGGTTTTTCTTTTCGTCGCCGTCCACGTCAATCAACACCCGGCCCTCATGCATCATGACCAGGCGGTTGCCGAAACGCAGGGCGTCACGCATGTTATGGGTGATCATCAGGGTCGTCAGCTGATCCCGTTCCACAATGGTATCCGTCAGCTCCAGGACTTTTTCCGCTGTTTTCGGATCCAGCGCCGCCGTGTGCTCGTCCAGCAACAATAATTTCGGTTTTTTAATGGTTGCCATCAGCAGGGTCAGGGCCTGCCGCTGGCCGCCGGAAAGCAGGCCTACATGGGCGGTCATACGCTCTTCCAGCCCCAGGTTCAGCTCTTTCAGCATTTCATAAAAACGGTCGTGCTGCTCACTGCTGCTGCTCCAGCTGAGGCCCGGGAACTGGCCCCGCCGTGACGCGATGGCCAGGTTCTCTTCAATCATCATACCGGCCGCCGTTCCCAGCATGGGATCCTGGAACACCCGGCCGATGTACCTGGCCCGTTTGTGCTCCGGTTCTTTCGTAATATCCACGCCGTCAATGACGATACGTCCTTTATCAATGGGCCAGACGCCGGCAATGGCGTTCAGCATGGTGGACTTGCCGGCCCCGTTGCTGCCGATCACCGTTGTGAAGTCGCCCGGTTTCAGGTGCAGGGTGGTGTCCACGAGAGCCCGTTTCTCATTAATGGTTCCGGGGAAAAATGTTTTATAAATATGCTCAACCTGTAACATCAGCGCGCCACCTTTCTGCCCTTGAACTTCGCCTTGATCAGCGGCATGGACAGCGCAATCGCCACCAGCACGGAAGTAAAGAGCTTCAGATCGTTGGGCGGCATGCCCATCTGCAGTACCACGGCAATGACGATACGGTACACGACAGAGCCAAGCACCACGGAAATCATGCAGTTTTTAAAGCTGCGGGTGCCGAACAGCACCTCGCCGATAATGACCGACGCCAGACCGATAACGATGGTGCCGACGCCCATGCCCACATCCGCGAAGCCGTTGTTCTGGCCTACCAGCGCGCCCGAAACGGAAATCAGGGCATTGCTGATAATGAGGCCCAGAATAATGGTCATATCCGTATTCACGCCCTGGGCCCGGATCATCTGCTGGTTGAAACCGGTCGCGCGGATCGCCGCGCCGATTTCCGTGCCAAAGAACCAGTACATGCCGATGCCGATGAGCAGCGTCGCTGCCAGCCCCACCACAAAAGTGGTATACGCATTATTCAGGCCCAGCGCCTGCTGGGTATAGGTAAATACCGTATCCACGCCAAGCAGGGACAGGTTCGCCTTGCCCATGATGCGCAGATTCACGGAATACAGCGCAATCATCGTCAGAATTCCCGCCAGCAGTGCCGGAATTTTCATTTTTGTCGTCAGGAAGCCCGTTACCGCGCCGGCCAGCATGCCGGCCACTGCGGCCGCCAGAATCGCCGTGCTGACACTGTGGCCGCTTGCCATCAGCGTCGCCGCCGTCGCCGCTCCCAGCGGGAAACTGCCTTCACAGGTCAGGTCCGCCAGATCCAGCACACGAAATGTTACATACACGCCAAGGGCCATTACGGCCCACAACAAACCTTGTGCCACCGTTGACACAGCCAGGTTACTCATAAAACATTGACCTCGAATCTCTTGTAAAATGTAAAACTTATAAAATTTATTGCGTAACACCGCATGGATAAGGCTGCGCAGCCGCCGGAAGCGGACTGGCAGTTCCTTATATATAAAAAGGAACGGATCCGTTTGTTACGACGGATCCGGCCCTGCCTGTCACCATCAGATTAAGGAAACTGTAAATATAATTCTCCACAGTTCCCGCTATATCGAACCAAACAGATTACTTGATTACTTCCGCGCCCTTCAGCAGTTCCGCCGGGATCTTGATGCCCAGCTGATCGGCTTTCTTCTGGTTTACGACAGCCTTAAACTCTTTCTGGGAACGGATCGCCATATCCTGGGGTTTCGCCTTGCCGTTCAGGATCTCCGCCGCCATGGCACCGGTCTCTTCGCCCAGCATGTAATAATCGATGCCCAGGGTAATCAGACCGCCGGCCTTCACTTCGCCGGGTTCCGCGCAGATGACCGGCAGTTTGACTTCATCGGTCACCTTGCACAGGGTAGGCATGGCGGAAGCCATGATATTATCGGTAGGAATATACAGGGCGTCAATCTTGCCAATCAGGCTGTGGGCTGCCTGCTGGATATCGTTAACGGTGGAAACCGTGGCTTCTTTGACCGTCAGGCCTTTTGCCGCCGCTTCTTTCTTCAGGATTTCAACCTGGATCTGGCTGTTCACTTCGCTGGAGCAGTAAATAACGCCCACGTTCTTTGCGGTGGGAACTACTTTCTGCAGCAGTTCAACCTGTTCTTTGATGGGGTTCATGTCCGTGGTACCGGTTACGTTGGTGCCAGGTTTTGCGGCATCTTTTACCAGTTTCGCGGATTTATAATCGGTAATGGCCGTGCCTACAATAGGAATCGTTTTCGTGGCGTTGGCTACAGACTGCGCGGAGGGCGTAGCGATAGCGCAGATCAGATCCACTTTGTTGTTGACAAACCGGTTGGCGATGTTCTGCAGATTGGACTGGTCTGCCTGCGCATTCTGCCGGTCAAAGGTGATATTCTGCCCTTCTTTAAAGCCGTTTTTGGCCAGGCCGTCAACAAAGCCTTTATTGGCAGCATCCAGAGCGGCATGCTCTACCAGCTGCACAATGCCAACATTGAATTTCTTCTCCGCCTTCGGTGCCGGTTTTTTGTCTCCGCCGCCGCAGCCGGCCATACCTACTGCCAGGGTCAGCATCAGGGCCGCTGCCAGAGCCTTCATTTTAGATCCGGATAATTTAAACATGTCCCTCATTTCCTTCCCTCATTTTTTATACAGTTACAGGCAATCAATCTCTACGTGTTCTATAATCTCTGATTGCGCCGTGGAAACCGTTCCGTTTATTACTTCACAGTCCCTTACTTATAACTATACATAGTATATTGTAAGCGTAAACACCGATAAAGTAAATAGCTTTTGCATAATTCTGCCCTTTTATTAGCCATATACTATCATTTTTTGCAAAAAAGCTGTAAAAAAAGTAACGGTTAACCCACAGTCCTCCCTAAAGGACTCCTGCAAATCCTGTTTTTTCATACTATAGTAATTGTAGATGATTAAATAATGAAAGGATGATAACCATGCTGAAACGGATTTTACTCTTCCTGATGGCAATCATGATGTTTAGCGCCGGCGCTTATGCCGAACAGTGGACCTACCTGGGCCGTTACGCGGTTAAGAACAACCCCCTGTATGTCAATACGACCGACGCGCTGATCCTGAACCACCTGTTCCTCTATACATCCCAGTCCACAAACAATCACCAGATGTACGATGTCTATTATTTCCACGACCACAACGACGATGTCCGGGTGGTCAATGACGTCGTCAACCTGATCACGGTTCCCATCAAAGCAAAACTCGTTCCCCTGAACATCTACGGAAAACCCATGCTCAGCGACGGTGTGTTCTGCGGCCAGATTTTCTCAGATATCAAGATTACCAACGCTGGCGTCTTTGAAGTCCGGCCTGTTGCTTTCTCCATCCGGGATTCCGTAAGCGGCAAGGTTATCTTCCGGTCTGCGGGTGAAATGCAGGGGCAGATTCTCCTGGCCGACTCCGCGGCGCAGAAAATCGCGGCCCTTACCGGTCCCCACAAGGATTGGTATGAAACGATTGGCGGCATGCCGTTATCCGCGTTCCAACAGCAGAAATGAAAATCGTCCGGCCCGTCCGGATAATCAGATTTTATTAAAATCGGTTGTGCAAAGGATTGCGTTTTAGACTATGAGTGTAGAAATTATCAAACAACTGGCTATTTTAATCGTTGGGTTTGCCCTGCTGGTAAAAGGCGCTGACCTGTTTGTAGACGGTGCCTCCGGCATCGCCAAAAAGTTCGGCATCTCGGAGCTGATCATCGGGCTTACCATCGTGGCCATGGGCACCAGCGCGCCGGAAGCCGCGGTCTCCATCGCGGCCGCCGCCAAAGGAAGCGCCGGTATCTCCATCGGTAACGTAATCGGCAGCAACATCATGAACATTTTCATTATTCTTGGTGTAGTGGCTTCCATCACTCCGCTGAAGATCGAACGTTCCACCGTCCACTATGAGATGCCATTCACCATAATCGTCACTGTATTATTCGTGCTCATGGGCAAAGACGGGCTCATTACCCGCTTTGACGGCGCTGTTTTCTGGGCGGGCCTGCTGCTTTACATCGCCTATCTGCTGCGCCAGGCAAAACAGAAACCGGCAGAGGCCCCTGCGCAGGCTGAATCGCTTGCGGAATCCGCGACAACGGTTCCGGATGCCGTCGAAACAAGTGCCACACCTGCCACTGCCGCAGAATCCCCTTCCATCTGGAAACTGATCGCCCTTACCATCGTGGGCCTTGCCGTGATCCTGGTCAGCAGCGATTACGCCGTGGACGCCGCCGTGGCGCTGGCAAAAATTTTCAACATCAGCGACCGGGTTATCGGTTTGACCATCGTAGCCCTGGGCACTTCCCTGCCGGAACTGGTGACTTCGGTCACAGCGGCGCTGCGGGGCAATGCAGATCTGGCGGTAGGCAATGTGGTGGGCAGCTGTATTTTTAACCTGCTGTTTGTATTGGGCACTTCCGCCCTGATCCTTCCCATCCCCTGCGCCCCCAATTTCCTCAGCGACGCCTATGTGGCCGTGGGCGCCACTGTACTGCTGCTGCTCTTCGGTTTCACCCAGATGAAGATCGCCCGCTGGGAAGGCGTGCTGCTGGTGGCCTGCTATGTGGCCTACGCGTATGTAGCGCTGGTCTGACCGCACGGGAAGGTTGTTTCAGGCCGAAACCGCCAGGCGTAACTGCCAGACAAAATTATCCTGTTCATTCTCTAAAAGGATGCCGGAAAACATAACAGGACCTGCAATGATGTGTGCATGACACACCAATACAGGTCCTGTTTTTTTACGTTTGAGACAAAGCCGGAAGGTTCCTGCTCTCCGCATTTCTTCCCTGAATCTGTTTTTTCTGAATCTGTTTTTTCCGTAACCCGCTGCCTCACCGGTAGGAAACCGCTTCCACGCCTTCCTCCGTGACAATAGCCCGCAGCCGTGCCAGTTCCTCATCCGTGGGCCGGCGGAAAGCCTGCTCATCGTAGGAAAGGCCCAGCTGGGTATATTTATCCGCGCCGTAGCTGTGGTACGGCAGCAGCTCCAGCTTCGGCTCCGGCAGATGTTCCCTGACGAACCGGGCCGTGTTCCGGATATTTTCCTCGTCGCCGTTGACTCCCATGATCGTGGGAATCCGGACGACGATATTTTTATTCTGTTTGCCCAGCGCCGCAATATTATGCAGGATCAGGTCGTTGTCCACACCGGTGAACTGCCGGTGCTTTGCCCTGTCCATATGCTTGATATCCATGAACAGCAGGTCCATCAGGTCCAGGGTGGGCTGCAGTTTTTCCAGCGGAAAGTATCCGCAGGTCTCCATGGCCTGGTTCAGCCCCAGGTCATATACCGCCCGGGCAAGCTCATGCAGAAATTCCGGCTGCTGCGTGCATTCCCCGCCGGAATAGGTCACGCCGCCGCCGGACTCCCGGAAAAAGATCAGTTCCTTTTCCAGCCAGTCCAGCACCTGCTGTACCGTCCATTCCGTTACGGAATGCTTCCGGGCGTGTTCCAGGCAGGCCTTCACGCAGGCGCCGCAGTCCACGCATTTTTCCCGCTCCCCGGGGGCATTCAGGTCACAGCCCACCTGGCGAGGGCAGACGGACGTGCAGCGGCCGCAGCCGATGCAGCGGGACGCGATATACAGGATGCGGTCGCGGGCCTCCCAGCCTTCCGGATTGGAGCACCACCGGCAGCGCAGGGGACAGCCGGCAAAGAACACGATGGTCCGGATGCCGTCCCCGTCATTGACGGAATAGTGCTGCAGCTGCAGGATCTTTCCCTTAGTATTCATCATGTACCGTGCGGCGGATGATGGAATCCTGCAGCGTTTTGGACAGATGTACGAACTGGGTGCTGTATCCTGCTACCCGCACCAGCAGGTCCCGGTAATTTTCCGGATGTGCCTGGGCGTCCAGCAGCGTCTTGCTGGACAGGGTATTAAACTGGATATGGAAAGCGCCCATGTCAAAGAAGGACTGTATCATGGAAGCCAGGTTGTTCCGGCCTCTGGGCGTGCTGACCAGATCGTGGCTGAGGCGCATGTTCAGCAGCGTTCCGCCGGAATGGATGTCCTGGTTCATCTTGGCTACGGATTTCATGGCCGCCAGCGGCGTGGAAGTATCCGTGCCCGCTACCGGGGAAACGCCTTCGGAAATGGGTTCCGTGGCTTTCCGTCCGCAGGCGGTGGCGCCAATCACGCGGCCGGTGGGGATGAAGTTGGAAATACCCATGAAGGCAGTGGTAAAGGTCTTGCCGTAAATATCGGTGTATTTATGGGCTTCTTCATAATAATGGTTGCCGATGCGGCGGGCGATATCGTCCACATAGTCGTCATCGTTGCCGTATTTGGGCGCATCCTGGGCCAGCTTGCGCAGTTCGTCATAGCCTTCCCAGTTTTTATCCATGGCGTCCAGCAGTTCGTCCATGGTGCATACCTTGTCATCAAACACCAGCTTTTTCACGGCAGCCAGGCTGTTGGCGGATTCCGCCAGCCCGATACCGGTCAGTACCGGCCCGATGGTGTACTTGGCGCCGCCGTCCACCAGGTCCATGCCTTTCTCCAGGCAGGATTCGGACACTGCGGAGAAGAACGGGCGGGGGATCAGCACCTTCTGCAGTTTCTGTGCCAGGATCGCGCCGGTCACGGAAATGGAGATCAGGTTGTCGAACTGTTCCATGAAAGCCTGTTCTACTTCCTCATAGGAAGCGAACTTCCGGTCCGTATGGATGGGCAGGCCCATCTGCTCGCCGGTGATGCGGCTCTTGCCGCCGTTGGTGGCATATTCAAAAGCGCCGCTGAAGTTTACGTTAACGGTGCTGGTCCATTCAAAGGTTTTGCGGAAATGGGGCACCACGCAGCCGCAGTTGTTCCAGTCACGGGCGTCTTCCGTTTCATAGCCCATGTTCTTCAGCATCTGGTAGCCGGTCTTGTCGCTGTGGATGGCCGGGAAGCCCGTTCCCTGGGCCACCAGTTCCATGACCGCTTCCACAAATTTATGGGGGCTGTCATGGCCGATGCGGACAGACAGGCCGGGCTGGTGGGTCTTCACTTCCCCGGTCGCCTTCAGGCACAGGTAGCTCAGCTCGTTGGTAGCATCCTTGCCGTTCCGGTCCGTGCCGCCAACGGTCAGGTTCTGGAACTGGTTGTAGCCGGCAAAGAAATCCGCCGTGTTGGCGGAAATCGTCCATACCCATTCGGACAGCTTCAGCCAGTAGCATTCAATTAGTTCCAGGATACCGTCTTCGTCATGCAGCTTGTGCTCGATATCATATTTATAGTAGGGATACATATACTGGTCAAACCGGCCCGGATTCAGGGACAGGGGGTTCTCCATCAGGATGCCGCCCAGCTGATAGAACCAGATCATCTGCAGGGCTTCCTGGAAGGTCACGGGAGGCTGCGCCGGGATACGGCTTAAGATATCGGCGATTTTCAGCAGTTCGTCTTTCCGTACCGGATCCTTTTCTTCTTCTACCATCGCCAGGGCTTTTTCACGGTAACGGCCAGCCAGGATGATCATGCCTTCGCCGCAGAGGATGATGGAACGGTAAAAATCATACTTTTTCAGTCCGTCCGGAGCGGCCAGGCTGATCTTCGCCATCTTTTCCTTACAGGTATCGATGATTCCCTGCCAGCCTTTTTTGAACAGCACGTCCTGATAGTCCGGGGTGATTTCACCCACAGACTGGCGCCATTTGGAGTCGATATCGATAATGCCGGTATCTACCGCCACTTTGGCAATGGCCGGCGGAATCTGCGCAAGGTAGGCTTCTTCCAGAGACTTCCCTTTCCAGTAGGGGAAGATGTTGGCGCGGACAAAAGCCCGCTGTTCATCGGTCATTTCATAGGGATCCTGCACTCGGCTGGAGAAATTGTCCATTTCCCGGTCCACCCAGGTCCAGGAAAATTCCGGCGTCAGGATGCCGCATTTGCGGAATTCCCCGCTGGCGCCCACGATCAGCTCGCCGGGGAAAATGGTGACCACCAGTTCCCGGCACACGTCTTTAAAGGCCTGGGCACGGCGGATGATCTCGGTCTGTCCCTCTGTCCGTTTATAGGATTCCGTCCAGATACGGGCTCTTTCATATGAAATGGAAGGTTTGTTGTTTACATACTCGTTCTTTGCTTTTTGGATCCGTTCCGTCAGCATACAGCAGCTCCTTTTTCTGATTAACTCTTCTTTTCTGATTAAACTCTTCTTACATTAATTTTAAAAATTCTTACAACGACTTCTGCAATTTCTTACAACGCGCCCACAATATAACATGATTTAACATTGCTGGCAAGCTGTTTTTATAAAGAAGTAAACGGGGCTTCTCAGTACTCCCCGGAGGCCACGATTTTAATGATTTCCGTCGCTTCTTCCCCGCATTTGAACAGATCGTCCACGTGCAGCAGTTCCTCTGCCGTATGGTTCTTTTCATACCCGGGAGCGATTCCGATGGTCGTGATGCCGCGCTTGTTGAAAACATTGCCGTCCATACCGCCGCCGCCCCGGTCAAAGAACGGGGTCAGGCCCACATTGCGGCAGGCTTTGGCCGCAATCCGGCAGACCGGCGCGTCTTCCGGAATATTAAAGGTCTTGAACATTTCCGTCAGTTCCAGATCGATGGGCGTATTATATTTTTCGGAAATTTCCTTTACAGCCGCCCGGATCTTATCCTGCGTCTCAACAAATTCCGCCAGCTCGCTGCTGCGGTGTTCGCCCTGGAGAACGACCTTGTCGCAGACCACGTTGGCGGCAGGTCCGCCGGTGATCATGGCAAAGTTTGCCGTGGTAAAGGGAGACAGGCGGCCGTCCGGCAGATGCATAATCAGGTCCGCCGTTACCCGCAGCGCGTTCAGCCCCTTTTCCGGTTCATTGCCCGCATGGGCCTTTTTGCCGTGCACCGTGATCACGACCTTGCCCATACCGGGAGCCTGCTTCACGATGCGGCCGGCACGGCCGGGAATATCAAAAACGAAACACATCTTCGCCTTAAAGCGGCTCAGGTCCGCATTATCCGCGCCATACAGCCCGATCTCCTCACAGGTGGAAATAATCACTTCAATGTCCCCGTGGGGCAGGTTCTGTTCTTTCACGTTGCGCAGCGCCTGCAGCATCACGCAGATGCCGGAAACATCGTCCGCCGCAAGGATCGTCTTTTTGTCGGAATACATGATCCGTTCTTCTTCGTTCAGCTGCGGCTGAATATGGCCGTTATTGGGCACCCTGTCCAGATGGCAGGAGAACAGGATGGGCTCGATTTCCGGGTCGCCTTTCAGGACGGCGATGATATTCCCGCATTCACTGCCGGTTTTTTCCGCCGTATCATCCTCTTCCACTTCCAGTCCCAGCGCGGTCAGTTTCTGCTTCATCACATCACAGATGGCCCGTTCTTTTTTGGAATACACTTCCAGCGCGGTCAGTTCGTAAAAATCTTTCAGCATGGGATTGTTTTTCATTGCGTCAGTGCCTCCTCACTAACCCTTACCACTGGGGCGGGATCTTGTCATAAGTGCCGGTAATATACATGGTAACCTTTCCCTTGGAAAGGATGTCGCCTTCATCACTGTATACCTTGACATCTACAAAAACCACATGGTTGGTCTTGCGCAGAATCTGCGCCTCTGCGAAAATCGTATGGCCTTCTTTCACGTTTTTCATAAAGTTTGTTTCCAGGTCCAGCGTAACGACCGTGCACCCCACCGTCCAGCAGACGATGCCGCCCGTGGTGTCGATCAGGGTCGCTATGGCGCCGCCGTGAATGTATCCGAAGGGGTTTGTAATCTCTTTATGGACCAGCATGCTGGATTTGACCCAGCCGCAGTCCGCATCCTCCAGTTTAATGCCGCAATACTTAATAAAAGAAGTACCTTCAAACCGTTTCAACAACTGCAGGCATTCCTGTTTATTCATGAGTTTCTGTACCTTTCGTTTGTCTCTGTCTTTCGTTTCTCTCTTTTTTCGTTTTCTCTGTTACTGAGGGATATACTCCATCACAGGGAATATATTTTGTCATTGAGGAATATACGCTGACAGTATCCTCTGCCGTTTTGCTTCCCGGCTCAGATCCTGTACACCCGGTTTTCCTTCCTGGGCGCTGCCGGCGTGGGTTCCACTTCCGGATACCCGATAATCAGATTGCCGATTCCTTCGTATTCCCCGGTAACTCCCAGGTCCGCCAGTATCTTTTTACCTTCTTCATCTTCAAAAACTTCTTTCGCGCGGTGGATCCAGCAGCTGCCAATCCCCAGCGCATGGGCGGCCAGCATCATGTTACCCATTACCAGAGCCCCGTCATACACATGGGTCGGAACCGATTTGTCGGCAATTACCGGCAGCACGGCCGGCGCCCCGTAAAACGGGTCCTTGCGTTTGAGCGGGTCATATTTCGCATTGAGGGCGGAAAGTTTGTCACGCGTCGCCTTATCCGTTACGGCAAGGATGATCGCTGACTGTTTCGCCATGCCGTTGGCAGCGTAAAGCCCGGCCTCGATAACAGCATCGATGATTTCTGCAGGTACAGGGTCAGCTTTATATTTTTTACAACTGCGACGGGAAAGAATAGCCTGTAATACTTCGTTTGTCATGACGACACACCTCCGTCCAATATTATTGCAATTGTATTATAACAAAAAAGAGCGCAGCCTGCCAATGCAGTCTGCGCATAATTCTGCCAAAAAAAATGGTGATCCATCCGCGACTCGAACGCGGGACACCCTGATTAAAAGTCAGGTGCTCTACCAACTGAGCTAATGGACCACATGGTTGTTACTTCCGTAACGTGAGTATTATAAAGTTTTATAAAACGTTTGTCAAGAAGTTTTTATGAAAACTGTCTGGTAACCGGAAATTGCTATGCGTTACAGCAACGCCAGCAGTCTCTTTTTGTCTGTCTTTCCCCGGCTGTTCAATGGAATCTCTTTCAGGAAAAGGATCCGCTTCGGCATTTCCTGCTGCATCAGCTGCTGTTTCAAATGCTGCCGGAGTTCCTGACGGGAAATTTCCCCGTCACAGATTACAAAAGCAGCCGCCTCCTGTCCCCGGCCCGCATCGTCGTAGGGCAGCACGACAGCCTGGACCACATCCGGCACTGAACACAAGGCGTTTTCAATTTTTGTGCAGCTGATCTTGAAGCCGCCTTTATTGATGATATCGCCTTCCCGTCCGTTGAATATCAGGTATCCTTCTTCATTAAAGTATCCCGTGTCATGAAGGGTGCAGGGCTGCCGCAGTCCTTCCACGTGGTACGGCGTATCGATATAAATCAGACCGTCTTCCACCCAGACCTTTACGCCGGGCACCGGTTTGCCCACACTGTCAGGGAAACGCAGCACTTCCTCATAACTCAGCCAGGTGATGTAATCCAGTTCGCTGGCGCCGTAATATAAAATGATTTCACTTGCCGGGAAAAACTTTTTCAGTTTTTCCGAGGTTTTAGCCCCCAGCAGCTGGGAGCCTGCCAGAATCATCTTCACGGAAGGGTATTCTTTCTGTAAATACCGGGTCAGAGCCTTCAGCTTGGCCGGAACCAGATACAGTACGCTGACACGGTGCTTTTCAATCATCTCCAGCCACTGGCGGCAGCTGAAGATCTCGCTGACTGCCAGGGTGCAGCCCGCATAAATCACCGAAGCCCAGATGCTGAGATTACCGGTAAAACTGAAACTTCCTTCCGTAAAGACAACCGCACCGCTGTCAATACAAAAGCGGTCATTCTGTTCCGGGATAAAACCAGCCCAGCTTTCGTAGGTGCGGTACATCACCTTGGGAACATCCGTGGAGCCGCTGCTCAGCACGCCCATGCAGGCATTCTGGAAAAGAACCTTTGCCGGAACAAACTTTGCTGTTTCCTGTGTATTCTGCTTTTCTGCAACGCGTTGCTCCGCTTCGCCCGGTTCACTTACGCCCAGCTTTAACGTCCACCTGCCGGCCTTTTCTTCCAGCACAAACCCGATGCGGTTCTTCTCAACCAGCTTGTTCTCCGCATCCTGCGGCAGGTCGTAATGGCCGATGATGGGAATCTGTCCTTCAGTCATCACCGCCAGAAAGGCCAGCAGCTGATGATACACGTCTTCCGACAGAATCAGCACGCTTGTTTTATAATCTTTCGGAAACTGCTGCTTCCATTCCGGCGCTACAAACCCGCGGACATCTTTATAAGCCTGTCCGTAGGTAAACTGCCTGTCCTTCAGAATCAGATACGGCGTGTTCTCTTTTTCTTTTGCATACTTTTGTAACAGTGTAACGTAATCCATAGCTGTGTCGCAAATTTACTTCCGCAAATTTTTCACCAGCAGCGCCGTGCCCAGACCACCGGCACCGGCGATGCTCAACAGTCCCAGCCTGCCGTTCCTTTGTTTCAGTTCCTGCCACAGATGAAGCAGCAGAATGGCTCCCGAGGCGCCGTACGGATGCCCGTAGGCCAGGGCGCCGCCCCAGGGACAGTAGCGTTCCGTCAGGTCAGGATGCTTTCCGGCAAACAGCGCGCTGATCACCGCAAAGGCTTCATTATATTCAAATACATCAATCTCTTCCGGTTGTAACCCGCAGCGTTGCAATAAACCGGCTCCTGTTTCTATGGCCCCTTCCGGGCTATAGCGGGGATCCACGCCCCACTCAAATCCGACCAGCAGTTCCGTTTCCGGCTGCAGATTATATTTTTCAAGCGCTTTTTGTGAAACCAGGATAACAAAGGCCGCCCCGTCATTCGTCAGGCAGGCGTTGGCAGCCGTCAGCAGCGGAGTCATTGCGTTCGTTTCGTTTGATATCCCTGCTTTGCTTTCACTCTCCGCACCGCTTTTTCTATCAGACTTTCCACCTGATTCTGTTTCGTTGCGCTGTTCCTGGCACAAGGCCGCAACTTCTTCTGCCGTAAACAACTTTGGCATCCGGCTTGCCAGCTTCGGGCTCATCCTGTCGCGGATTCCTTCGTCGCACTCACTGCCAAACACAGAAACCACAACATCCTGCAGCCGTTTTTCTTCCCTGGCCTTCCTGGCCAGCTGATGGCTCCGTACCGCAAATGCATCCAGTTCCTCCCGGGTAAAGCCGTACTTCTGGCAGGTCCGTTCGGCGCCCTCCAGCATTACTCTCGCGCTGGTGGTATCCGGCGAAAACTGCGCTACGGTAAATCCTGCTTCCGTATAACGGGGGTCTGCTTTTGCGTAAACACGCGTGGGCTGCATGGATGTTGATTCGAACCCGCCTGCGATCAGCACATCCGCCATGCCGCTGCCGATTTTGGTCATGGCCAGTTCAATGGATGCCGCCGCGGAAGCACACTGCATGTCCAGCGTCAGCGCGGGAATATGTATGGGAAGACCGGCCTTCAGCGCCGCCAGACGCGTAATGTTTCCCCCCGTGCCTACCGCGTTGCCGCAAATCAGTCCGTCAGCCTGCAGCGCGCAGGGATACTTTTCAATTACTTTTTGTAAAACGGCCGCAGCCAGTTCCTCCGCAGGGATGGTTTTAAACATCCCGCCCGTCAGCCCGATGTGGCTGCGCAGTCCCCCAAGTAAAAAAACTTTTTCCATACTCAGTTCCTCATAAAAAAATCCCGGCCTGATGCCAGACCGGGCGCTCTATGGAAGTGTCACCATCACCGTTATTTCTTTACAAAACCACAGATGAATCCGTCTGCACTCTGCTTACAACTATTTACGCGTGACCATCCAGTTAACACAAATCAGTTTTTCCGCATCAGCGCATTGATACGGGTTGCCAGAAACGCACCGGCAACTACTTTCACCACATCGCCGAAGATGAACGGGAACACCGCCGCCACCAGCGTGGCCCACACGCCCATGTGCGCCACCAGGTACATGGAGATGCAGCCGCCCACGTAAATGACCGGCATACCCACCGTGATGCCCAGGAAGACCATCCTCTTAAAACTGTTGGAACCGTTCAGCAGCTTGCTCATCAGCCAGGCCGCAATAGCGAAGGCCACATAAAAGCCGCCGGTAGGCCCTACCAGACGCCCCAGACCGGCAGAACCTCCGGGCAGCACCGGAACGCCGATCGCGCCGATGAGCAGCCAGGCCAGCAGAACCAGGAACGCGTCATTGGGTTTTAAAATAAACGCTGTCATATTAACGATAATCGTTGTCCCCACAACCATGGCCGGGGTAAACGGCAAAGGGAACGCCAGATAAGACGAAATCGCCAGCAGCGCCACACACAGCGCCATTTTAGTCAGGTTGCGGGTCTTATCCGCCGCGGTTTCGCGATGTAAAGCCGTTACAGAAGTCTGTGCCATGTTATTCATCTCCGGAATCAGTATTACACAATGCTTTTTACAACCGTTTTATCCATTGCGCTTCGTTATCCTTGTGAGAACCAAGGTTAACCACGTCTCTAATTATAAATACTTCCCGAATCATTGTCAACCCATATTTTGTTTTAAGTTAACCGTTTTGATTTTTCATTTTTGTCACATTATTTTTTAATTCTGTAATAATCTTAACACAAAACTTACTTGTATTTTCAGATAATTTCTGTTATATTATAAGTGAACAAAGGAAGTACCGAAAGTCCCCCCAACCGGGGAAATGTTGGAAAAGGAAATGAGGATACTTCGGAAGTAAAAATGAGAAAGGAGTGGTTCCCCCGAAATAGGTAATGCGGTATAAGGAAAAATTCGAAAAAGGAGTGAGTCCATTGCAGAGGTTATCGAGATTCAATAGATAAACGCCCGTGACGTTGTCGGTACAATGCGCGGGCGTTTAAATTTTTTGTATTTACTATTTCAAAGAGGATACTTTCAGCCGAATCGACTTAACAGCTTGCCTAACTTTTTATTAGTTATTTCGGAGAAAACCATGAGGCTTTTTATCGCTATCAATTTGTCAGATGCCATGAAAAACGCCCTCACTGCCGCACAGGACGAAATGTATGGCAGGGGTGTCCGGGGCAATTTTACGCCCAGGGAAAATATGCACCTTACCCTGGCCTTTATCGGGGAATACCCGGATAAAGAACAGGTGATGGATGCGCTTTCTTCCGTATCCTTTTCTGCTTTTATCCTTTCTCTTTCGGGCATGGGGTGTTTCCGTGACCTGTGGTGGGCCGGCATGGATGAATCGGCGCCGCTGGCTGCCGTGGTACGCCGCATCCGCCACGCATTGGCCGATCATAATATTCCTTTTGACCGGAAACGGTTTTCACCGCACATCACGCTGATCCGTAAAGCCACCGGAATGATACCCGGAATACAAATCGAAAAAATTTCCATGCCGGTGGAATGCATATCCCTCATGCGGTCCGACCGCGGCAAACACGGTATGATTTATACCGAAGTGGGAGAAATCACGAAAAAGTAAACGGCTTCTGTATAAACAACAGAGGCCGTTTTGTTTATTATAAACTATTCATTTGATTCCTTATCGCGTATGCAACAAATTATAACAACTTAAACAGCACCGCCGCAATATCCTTGCTGTACTGATAAGCCTCCGCAGGCGCAGCAGGATGAATGGCCAGAAGCGGCACTTCCTGTTCGTACAGGGAACCGTGGGTGCGGCTTGCATCCGTCACCAGTGCAGTAGTTCCCCCAAGTTCGCCGAACGCGCAGTCCGGCGCCGTAAAAATCACATAATCCCCGATCCCCCGCAGCGGCAGATGCATTTTTTCCGCTGCTTCTTTATTTGTCATCACGGCTTCGATCTCCGCTCTGGACCGGATCAGTTCCAGCAACGTGTCTTTCTCTTCCGGTTTTTTCAGGAACAGATACAGAATGCCGCCTTCCTGGTACACATGGTTTTCTTTATACCGGTCTTTCAACGGCGCCAGGCAGAAAATATGCAGCCCCGCTTCGTCCGCCAGCTGCTGAAAGTCCAGCAGGTGATGCTTCTGGTTCATTCCGTGGTCGGCGGTAATATAAATCTGCCGTTCCGGATCCGCTTCGTGGATGGCAGCCACAGCTTCATCGATCTGCCGGATCTGCAGCTGCGCTTCCGGTGCTTCCGGTCCGAAATGATGGAAGCCGAAATCATTGGTGGTGCAATACACCAGCGCCGGGTCTTCCTTTTTAATCACAGCCAGGGCCGCTTCCACGACCCAGCGGGAACTTTCCATACTGCTGACCCCCGGCGGGGCAGGAATGCCCAGTTTTTGCAACAGCGGCGCGTCCGGCGTCTGCACGCTGATGCCGGTGTCCGCCGCATGGCCATAGACTCCCAGCAGTTTTCCCTTCACCGTCAGAAACGCCGTCTTCAATCCCTGCCTCCGGTACGCCTGCAGCAGCGTCTCCGCCTTCATGAATCCTTTTTCCTCAATAAAGCCTTCTTCGCCTGTAACCGGATTGTAATAATAATTGCCTGCCATACCGGTTTCCGAAGGAAACTTCCCTGACAGAATCGACGCGTGGTTCACGTTGGTAACGGTGGGTACCACAGCCTTCACTGTTTTGGAAAAACCAAACTGTTCCGCCAGTCTGTGAATATTCGGCGCAAACTCCGGCGTAATGTATTCCGGCGCGCAGCCGTCAATGACAAGTATCATGACTTTGTTCATCATACAGGAATTCCTC
Source organism: Acidaminococcaceae bacterium (assembly GCA_017443165.1). GTDB lineage: Bacteria > Bacillota > Negativicutes > Acidaminococcales > Acidaminococcaceae > Succiniclasticum. The sequence continues at coordinate 16,909 of JAFSOW010000171.1, forward strand.
CCTCCGTGCTCAGGCAGCCGGCTTCCAGGTTTAGAGATTCTATAATCACCTGTCAATGCTTTTACTTGTGCACGCTCTTCCCATACTGTTTCATATACACATGCTCCGCCGCCAGTTCCTGCAGAAGATGCCGCCCGCTCCACTGCCGGTTGGACGGAGTGAGCATGGCTTTCAGTTCTATATTCTTCAGCTTCCCCTTCTTCACCGCCGCCAGAAACCGGTTCAGCAGGTGCATGTCGAAGCCGCACAGAAAGACCATCTCTTTTTGCGCAGCCTGCGCCAGCGACTCCGCGGCTTCTTTTTTCACGGTTTCCGGGTCTTTCCCTGCTTTTTGGGCCGCTTCCTCCAGTGCTTCGAAAAGTTGGTCTTCCTGGTTCTGCGGAGGATTCACCGCAGCCTGGGGACAGTCCTTCACGCCTGCCAGAAAACCAACCGCATCGTCAAACTGTTCCGGCGCCACTGCCTTGCAGTTCACTTTTAAAACCATGCAGACCTGGCGGAGCAGCTGCAGCCTTTCCGGATTAAAATTATAGGCCAATACTGATTTAATCATAACTATTCACCTTTTAAAAAATCCCCGACAGAGTGCCGGGGATTTTCATTTTTATATTCTTTTCTGCACGTATTTCAAATCAATTCCTTCAGCACGATGGTCTGTTCCCGGTTGGGTCCTACGGACACGATGCCCAGTTCCACGCCGGCCACTTCCGACAGACGGCGCAGGTATTTCTTCGCCCCTTCCGGCAGGTCTTCAAACTTGCGGCATTTCGTGGTATCGCACATCCAGCCGTTGAATTCTTCGTAGACCGGTTCCACCTTGCCCAGCGTTTTCAGGCTGGCGGGAATCTGTTTGATCTCTACGCCGTCAATCTTGTAGCCCACGCACATTTTAATCTTTTTCATCTGGTCCAGCACATCCAGGCGGGTCACCGCAATGGAGTCCAAACTGTTCAGGCGCACGGAATACCGGAGCATGAAGGCATCCAGCCAGCCGCAGCGGCGGGGCCGTCCCGTGACGGTGCCGTATTCGTGACCGGTCTCCCGGATCTGATGACCAGGGCCGTCCGTATCCAGCAGTTCCGTTACGAAAGGACCGGCGCCGACCCGGGTAGTATAGGCTTTCACCACGCCTACCACATGATCGATAAAGCGGGGACCGATACCGCTGCCCACGCTGGCATTACCCGCCGTCGGGTTGGAACTGGTCACGTAAGGATAGGTTCCATGGTCGATATCCAGGAACGTGGCCTGCGCCCCTTCAAACAAAACTTTTTTATCTTTCTCAAACAGTTCATCCAGAATCACGCCGGTATCCGTTACGTACGGACGCAGTTCCTCCGCGTATCCCAGATATTCCTTCAGCACCGTTTCGTAATCAAACGGTTCCGCACCGTAAATCTTGGTGATGATTTCATTTTTTGCAGCCAGGTTGGCTTTCAGCTTTTCCGCGAACACTTCCGGATCCATCAGGTCGCAGACACGGATGCCCACCCGGGCCACCTTGTCCATATAGCAGGGACCGATACCGCCCCGGGTTGTGCCGATTTTATTCTCGCCCAGAGCCTCTTCCTGCAGCACGTCCAGCTTCTGGTGATAGGGCAGCACCACGTGAGCCCTGTCGCTGATGGCGATACGGCTGATGTCCACGCCCTTGTCGTGCATCTCTTTGATTTCCTGCAGCACCACGCCGGGGTTAATCACTACCCCGTTGCCCAGCACGCACATCTTCCCGTGATACAAAATCCCGGAAGGCAGCAGCCGCAGTTTATAGGGCACGTCGTTTACCACAACGGTGTGCCCCGCATTGGAGCCGCCGCTGTAGCGCACTACCGCGTCCGCTTTCTGCGCCAGGTAATCAACAATTTTACCTTTTCCTTCATCGCCCCACTGGGCGCCGATTACAACAACTGATGACATACTGTTTACATCTCCCCTCAAAGATTAAAACATGTTTCGATTCATATATTCTCCGGTCCGTACCGGCCGAAACTGCGTTCCCGCAGTCAAATCCGCAACTTACAGCCCGAACCTTGCAAAAATTCTGTCTACATGCACCAGCATGGGCTTGTAATCAAAGCATTCTTTAATTTCTTCCGGTGTCAGGTACTTGCGCACGTCCTCGTCCTTGCAGAGGTTCTCGTAGAAATCTTCCCCTTCCAGCCAGCGTTTCATGGCGTTGCGCTGTACCCAGCGGTACGCCGTATCCCGGAACGCGCCTTTGGCAACCAGGGCCAGCAGCACCCGGGGACTGTAAATCAGACCGCCGGTCATGTTCAGGTCTTCCAGCATCTTCTCGGGATACACCAGCAGCCGGTCGATCAGGTTAATGGTCTCATTTAAAATATAATCCAGCGCCGTGGTCGCGTCCGGCAGCATCACCCGTTCCACAGAGGAGTGGGAGATATCCCGTTCGTGCCACAGGGGAATATTTTCAAAAGCCGGCAGCACATAGCCCTGCACCAGCCGGGCCATGCCGCAGATGCGCTCGCTGCGCACCGGGTTCCGTTTGTGGGGCATGGCAGAGGAGCCTTTCTGTTTCGGACTGAAATATTCTTCCGCTTCCCGCACTTCCGTACGCTGCAGGTGACGCACTTCCAACGCCATCTGGGACAAAGTCCCGGCGATGACGCCTAACGTGGAGATATATTCCGCATGGTGGTCCCGCTGCACCACCTGAGTGGCAACGGATTCCACTTTCAGGCCCAGTTTTTTGCAGACATATTCTTCCACATAGGGGTCAATGTCCGCATAGGTGCCGACGGCGCCGGACAGTTTGCCCACGCACATGTTTTCCGC
>JAFSOW010000172.1 GCA_017443165.1 Acidaminococcaceae bacterium
ATTCGTAAACTTGCCAAGTCCATTGGCGTAGCCGTGCTTTAAGTTTTAATTTCCTCACCGGACGATTAACAGCGTCCGGTGTTTTTTTTTGTTTCACGTGAAACTTTCTGCTTTACCGCAAAACGTTAAAAACGTTAATACAATACGGCGAAAATGCAGCATCGTATTAATTTACATAACAAAATGGCATTCGTTTTCACTCGAATGCCGTTTCTTTTTTTCATCTCCATCCCGTCTCCCTCACACCGCATCCCTTTCATTCAGGCCGATGAACTTCGTGCAGTCGTTTTTGAAAAACAGATTGACCTTGCCGGTGGGACCGTTGCGGTGTTTGGCGATGATCAGCTCCGTCAGGTGGACGGGGGAGGCGCCCGCGTTTTTATAATAGTCTTCCCGGTACAGGAACATAACGATGTCCGCGTCCTGTTCCAGGGAACCTGACTCCCGCAAATCGGAAAGCATGGGCTTCTTCACCTGGCGCGTTTCCACACTGCGGCTCAGCTGGCTCAGGGCCAGTACCGGCACATTCAGTTCCCGGGCCAGCGCCTTCAGTCCCCGGCTGATCTCGCTTACCTCGTGCTGCCGGTTTTCAGAATTGGTCCGGCGGTCCGGGGCCTGCATCAGCTGCAGGTAATCGATCACGATCAGGTCCAGCCCGCCCTTTGCTTTCAGGCGGCGCGCCTTGCCCCGCATCTCCTGGATGGTGAGGCCCGGCGTATCGTCGATATAGATGCTGGAACCCGCCAGCTTATCGGAAGCCATCCAAATCCTGTCCAGCACCTGCTGCTTTTGTTTTTGCGTTTCTTCCGCGCCGGCTTTGCGTTCTTCTGCGGCAGCGTTTCGTTCTTCTGCCGTACTGCTCTCTGCGGCCAAAGCATGCTGCTTTTCGTCTTTTCTCCTTGGCCGCAGTTCGCCCGTCTCCAGATCCGCCTCGGTGCAGATCATGCGCTGCACCAGCTGGTCGCGGCTCATCTCCAGACTGAAAAAGGCCACGCGTTTCGGCGCTTCGTCCTTGCCCGAGCCCCGCAGCGCCACGTTCTGGGCGATGTTCAGGGCCAGGGCGGTCTTGCCCATGGAAGGCCGGGCCGCCAGAATGATAAAATCCGAAGGCTGTAGCCCCGCCGTCACTTCATCCAGATCGGTGAAACCGGTGCGCAGGCCCGTCACCGGCTCGTCGCTTTCCACCATGCTGCCCATGCGGTCCACGGTGCTCTCCACGATTTCCTGGATGGGCACGAAATCCCGGCCCCGTCTGCGTCCGGTGAGTTCCAGCAGCTGCTTCTGGGCCGAATCCACCGCGTTCCGGATCTCCCCGTCGGGGCATTCGTAGCCCAGGCTGGCGATGACGGTGCCGCTTTCGATGAGCTGCCGCTGCATCGCCTTGTCCGCTACGATCTGCGCGTGGAATTTCACGTTGGCCGCCGTGGGCGCCACTTCTCCCAGCAGCGTGATGTAACTGACATCGCCAACCTCCTGCAGTTTGTTCATCTTTCTCAGTTCTTCGATGACAGTGACCAGATCTACCGGTTCGCTGCGTCCGTACAGATTCAGCATGGCCTGATAGATGACCTGGTGGGCCTGCCGGTAAAAGTCGTCCGGCTTCAGGATCCCGGACACGGTGCCCACCGCTTTATTGTCGATGAGCATGGCGCAGAGCACGTTCTGCTCCGCGGAAATATTTTGCGGAATGATTTTCTCCTGCATCGGTTGTTATCTCCTGTTGCTATAAAAATTTGCGATACGTTTCAGGTGAGCGAATGCGAAACCGCGCTTCGTTTTCTAATTCAGCGGCAGACTCGGCTGCACGGTTTGGGGCAGGCATTCCGCTATCGCAGTTTCTCCGCAGGCAGCCTCCGGTCCCTCAAACCCTACCATCGTTTCCTGTCTGCCGGCGCTCCCGCCTTTTACCATGGCCTCCGCTTTCCGCTTCTGCTCCAGGTTGGTGTTGCGGCGCTCTCCGGGCATCAGCACGGTGTAGCTGATGTTCCGTTTCAGAAGACGGGTGACGGCCATGGCCCGCTTGGGGTTGCTGCCCTCTTTGGTCAGGATGTCCTCATGGAAGGCCGAGGTGAAGAGCAGGGGGACGTTCCTTGTCAGACAGGTGTTCACAATCTGGATGAAAATCTGGTTGCAGTACGAGGTCTCCGGTTCCGAGCCCAGATCGTCCAGCACCAGCAGGTCCTTGTCGCAGATCTGGGCGAGAAAGTCCCGCCGGCCTTCAAAAGCCATGGTGTTCAGCTCGATCATGACCGTGTTCATATTGGTGAAGAGGCAGTGGTGGCCACGGTCCGTCAGGTCACTGACGATTTCCGCGGCGAGGTAGCTTTTGCCCGCCCCGGCCCCGCCGAAGATGGACAGGCCAGTACCGTCCTGCCGCAGTTCCTCAAAGTGGTCCGCGTACTTCCGGGCCACGCCGGTGGCCGCCGGGTTCTGCCCGTTATCGTGGGCGAAGTCCCAGGCGCACAGCTTTTCCAGCCCGAAGGCCTGATAGCGTTTTTCCCATTTTATGATTTCCTGCAGGCTGCGCTTTTCACTCATGCTGCGCACCCCCTGTCACCCAGCCCTAACAGCCGGGCCGCTTTTTTCTGGGCCGGGGTGGTGGGGAGGAAAAGATTCCGCACGGCCTCTTTCTCTTCTTCCGGGGTGAACGCTTCCGTTCCTTCCCCGGGCAGGTAGAAGGGGCAGCGTTCCCCAGGCTGCCAGTCCGCGCCGCCGGCATTGGGTTTATCGAAATAGTTTCCCGCCAGCACCTTGGCGAAATTGCCCGGCTCCAGCAGCCAGCCCAACGTGACGGTCCAGGTTCTGCCGGCTTTTTTGCCCAGAAGGAAATCGCTGCTCCCGATGCGCTCCACGGTTTTCACAATGGTTTCTTCCCCGTAGCGCTCCAGCAGATACTGCAGTTTCTTTTGCAGCAGGGGGATCAGCCCGGTGAATTTCCGCAGGGGCAGTTTGTTCCATGCATCTAAGATCCGCTGGTATTTGCTTACAGGCTTATGGCTTATAAGCATATCAGCATATAAAGCATATTTATTATTATTATTATTAATATTAATATCAGTAATGTCGTTTTGCGTTACATGTTGCGTTACAACACCCGTTACATCTGGCGTTACATCATGCGTTACAACCTGCGTTACATCTGGCGTTACACATGTTGTTACATTCTGCATTACAACATCTGTTTTCTGAAGCGTTTTGTCTTCTTCCACATCCCGGGAAGCGTTTTCCGCAGGCGCGTCTTCCACTTTCTCCTTTTCCTTTTTCAGTTCCCTGCACTTCGCCACACGGAGGCGGGTCTGTTCCCGGATCCGCTTTTGCCGGGCTTCGTCTTTCGGCGTCAGGCCCTCCGCTGTTTTCTTCCGGCAGCCGGTGAACTGGAGCAGGCCGCCGGCGAGGGTGAGCCTGCCCAGCGTCTGCAGCCAGGCCACGGCCTTTTCCACCAGCGTCACGGGGAAATGGAAACAGGAGGCGATTTCCGGAACGGACATGGGCACGCCGGGGACCAGGCACACGGCGTTGTCCGGTCTCGCGGCGGCAATGGCTTCCATGCAGTGCCATACGCCCAGCACGGAGGCCCCTTCCGGATCTTTCATCATAATAGCGGTAATGTTCAGCAGATCGTTCGTGATCTGCGCGTTTTGGTTCTCCATAAATTGGTATGAGCTCCTTTCGGGAGACGCTGATTCAGCGCCGCAGAAGGCATTGCCCTCTTGTGTGCCGATGAATCCGTTGAGCCGGTCAGCCGCGCAGATTCCTTCACCAGAAGACATCGCGCTCTTTGTGTAAAACGAATCCGTTGATGCGGTCAGCCGCGCGGATTCCTTCACCGGAAAGCATTGCACCCTGTGCGCGCAAATGAATCAGCGTTTCCTAAAGTTGTTTCCTAAAATTTATTGTTTCCTGATATTTACCTGTTCTTTACACTACGTTGCGTTCTTTCAGAAGTCCCCGCATGCGGCGCAGCGTGTTCTTCGCCGTCTTGCTGATGAACTGGTGCGAGCAGCCCGTTTCGCGGGCATATTGCCGCATCTTTTTCCCGTCGTAATAGAGAGCGCGGATGCAGGCGCGCTCCCGCGGACTCGTCTGGTCCAGGGCCGCCTGCACTTCCTTTTTCAGTTCAGCCTGCAGCAGCGCCTGTTCCGGTTCCGTGTCCCGGCTGGCGGGAAGAGGCCGGCCGTAACCGGTCTCTTCCTCCGTTCCGCCTTCACTGCCGGCTGCGCTGTCCGGCACTTCCTTTTCGAAACGCTCGCGCTCTTTACGGGTCTCGCTGATCAGGGCGCAGCGGATGACTTTGTACAGCAGGTTAGGGAACGTTTCTTCCACTACCTCGCCCTTATAGCCCGCGATGAATTTCATGAGGGCCAGCCAGGCGATGCCGCGGATCTCATCCCGGCCCAGCCTGCGTTCCAGCACATGTACCCGGAAAAAGATCTG
>JAFSOW010000173.1 GCA_017443165.1 Acidaminococcaceae bacterium
TCCTGATATTCTACCAGGTACTCAAAATTGTAAAGGAATTTCATGTTATCTCTTAGTTTAACCAGTTTTTCTTTTTTCTTTTCATTCCGTTTATGGTTAGTTCCCCAGTTAATATCCCAATTTTTACGTTTAGAAAGAATAGTACGATTCAGAGTAAGGAAGGGAATCTGCCACACGCCAAAATCCGTGACCTGCAGAAAGAGAAACATAATATTATGCTCGTTCGCATAACGGATAAACGTAGCTGCATAATATTTCTGGAACAATGGTCCGTCCCACTTATCCGTAAAGATGAGAATGGTTTTATCTACATTGTCCGAAAAGGCCTTGATCATTTTCTCGCACTGTTCTTCTGCCTTAGACAACACTTTTTCAATTTTCATTTTGCCTGAACACACCCCCAGGCCTACCGGATACATACGGGAAAGCCTGCCAAAGGGATACAATGTATTGTTCATGTCATCATCTCTGTAAAGGTTGCCGAGTTTGTTTTTGGCATTATCCTGTTCTGTTTTCAGGTAAGTGCCTAATCCTGCCAGGCGTTCTGCATAAGTACCTTTTAATTCCGAGATGAAAACTTCCAATATTCTGGCACAGGCAGCGTTGGCCTGCAGTGTTGTCCTGAGTCTTTCCAGAAGCGCATCTGTTTCTGGGTTATCTATGAAATGATATTTCTGAACATATGCTTTATAGTTATTATCCATAACTGCCATTTGTCCTTTCACGTGAATCCGATACTTGGCTTTTCCACACGGTAATTCGTAACGCTTTCCACTGAAAGATCATCTGCCAGCAACGTAATCAAATCTTTGCGGCTTAAAGGACGAGAAGGAGCGCTTGTTTCTGCATTCATTCGTATAAGCCGGGCGGATTGCTTCATGATGCTTTGTTCCAGTAGATTTCGGGCAAAGCGTCCGTTGCCGAAATCCGCATGCGTTACAGCTTCTGCAAATAAATCATTAGATTTTTCTAAAAACCGTTTGCTGCAGGTGTATCCCTGTTCTTTCATCATGAGAGCAAATATTTCCGTCATTTCTTCTACGTTGTAATCCGGGAAAACCAAATGAAAGGCAATACGGCTGCGTAGACCTTCGTTAGACTTTAAGAAGTCTTCCATCGGTTCCGGGTAACCTGCAAAGATAACGATTACATCATCCCGGTGGTTCTCCATTTCTTGAACGATGGTATTGATGGCTTCCGGTCCAAACTTGTCATCGCTGTTCAGCGGATAGGCTTCGTCAATGAAAAGCACGCCGCCCCTGGCCTGTTTGAATTTTTCTTTTACAATTATGGCTGTCCAGCCTACGTATTTGCCGACAAGATCGCTACGACTGCATTCTATGAATTCACCGGTGGCCAGAAGGCCCCGGTCTTTTAAGATGCCTGCCAGCAGTCGGGCGCAGGTAGTTTTAGCGCTGCCGGGATTCCCGGTGAACAACATATGCAGGCTTTTCTTTTGGCTTAATAATCCTGCTTCCTGTCGCATTTTTTTAATTTGAAAATCTGCCAGTATTGTATCTATGATCTGCTTGATTTCTTTAAGGCCTACCATGTTCTGCAATTTTGCGTAGTTGTCCGATGATTCTTTTGGCTTGGCTTTTTCTTGGAGACAGCCGCGATAAGCGGTATAAACAAGGTCCTGCATGGCATGGCTGTACCAGTAATTAAAATCGTTGGTCACGCTTTCGGCAGTGTATTGTTGCTGTTCTGTTAAAATGTTTTCCCAGTCTTTGGGAACAAAGTCTTTAACATTGCTTTCTTCCAACAAATGCGCCAGAAATTTCAGGGCAGTTGCCCGGTCTTTTATCTGTTCTATAAAACGCACAAAGGATAGCCCCATGCTTTCTGATGCGGAATACTTCTGCAATATTCTCTGTTGCGGGTTTTCCAATAATACAAATAGTGTTTTCTGATGATATTTTTCCATGAGCCGGAAGAAGCGTTTCAGGACTTCCTCATCCGTTTTTTCTGATGATGTATTGAGAAATGCAGGACGCCGCCGTATTTTTGCATTACTGTCATTATCGGTGAAGTCGATTACCAGCATGGTGCCGTTTGCCAACCTGCAAATGGTTTCCAGTTCGTCCCATTTATCTTCGTCGTGTTGCAGATCCAGTTTGTAAAAGGATACGGTTGTGATACGGCGTCCCAGCAGACGTCCGTTTTCCAGCAATGCCTGTGACAGCAGGCCGAGCAATTTTCTGGCGGCGTTGCTGTCGGTGAAACAAAAATTATAATGTACTGGGATGCCATAAAACTTTTTTGGATTTTTGTCAGAATAGATGCGTTCTATTTCTTCGCGGAAGGAATCATCTGCAAAGCTGTTCCGGGCCTGATGTAACACTTCACTGCAACCGTACACGCTTTGCTTCTGAATGGATTCTCTGCCTTCCGTACCAGCGATGATGTTACGGTCATAACGAAAGTGATTGTCCAGCAAGTTCCATGTGGGGGCATTCACATCCGCCAGACAGCGTTTGCGTTCTGCTGCTTTGTGCTGTTTTACAATTTCAAAAATCGTGGTTTCTTCCCATTGCAAGTCTGTATCGTCCGCATTACCCGCTAATATCTGCTTAAAGGTAGCAAGTTAGGAAACGGCGGTTTCTTTGTTATCTGTTCCGAAGAAAATGGTTGCCTATCTTCTGTCCGGTTCGTATTCCGTCATAAAGCATAAAGTGGTTCGATAGCTTACGGCGTTATACAGTTTTTCGTTCCAGGCGCTCGCATTGGATTTGCTCCAGTGTTTTGATAGGGCTGACGGGTAATTGTTGTTTTCTGCATTACAAAAGGCTCCGACTTGTTCTTCTTCTGATTCCCAATGAATGATTGCTTTGTAAAATAGCATGATTGTTCCTCCGTGTATGATGTTTTTATTTTTTCTGCGTCACATTATAGCAAAGGCGGCAAAAATAATTATCCAAAATTTCGGATGATGAAGTGCTTGTTTTGTGTTACAATGTCATTGAAGTTTAAACGAGTAATTAATTACAACACGATTACACAGGAGGAAGTAAATTTATGGAAATCATCATTCATCGTGGTACTCATCAGATTGGCGGCTGCATTACGGAAATCAGAACGGAAGAAGCGCGTATCGTTATTGATATGGGAACGCCGTTGCCCGGCAGCAAAACAGAAATCGAATTTGACGTGACAGAAGAAAACGCGGTTGTGTTGCCTGGCGTTACGGTTCCGCTTAATCAGGGCGGTGACAACGTGAAACCCTGTGACGGGGTTTTCATTACGCACTATCACGGGGATCACATTGGCAGGATTGATATGCTGTTGCCGGATATTCCTTTGTACATGGGACCGGCGGCCAAAGAGATTTACAGTATTTACTGCAAGCGCAACGAGCTGGCGGAAAAAGTGAACCGGTTACAGGCTGCGCATACATACACGGCAGGGAAGCCAATTCAGATTAAAAATATTACTGTTACACCGTTGCTGACTTCTCACAGTGCGCTGGACGCTTACATGCTGCTCATTGAAGCAGAAGGCAAAACTATTTTGCATACCGGTGATTTTTCCCTGCACGGTTATGAAGGGAAAAAGTGGCTTGAAGCGGTGAAAAAACACCTGGCAGAAAAAAGTATCGCTTCCATTGATTACCTGGTCTGCGAAGGCACCATGCTGCCCGACCAGAAGCGTACCAGCCCTACGGAATTGGACGTGATCGGGCAGATTGACACGCTGATGAAAAAATATAAAAAAATATTTGTTCTTTGTTCCAGTACACACATCGACCGCATTGCGGAGTTTTATCATCATCGCAACTACCGCAATCCGCTGGTGAGCGATTTGTACCAGAATATCATCCTGCAGTATGTAACGGAAACGTATGGAAAAACAGATTACTTTTACCGTATTCCGTATGCGTATCCGTATTCCCAAAAGAATCAGAAACTGCTGGATCTGATGGAAGAATACGGTTTTGTTGCGCTGATCCGGCCCAATTCCTGGAGCAAGCGGATGCTGGAACGCTATTACGACGAACAGGACAGCGCCATCGTCTATTCTATGTGGAGCGGGTACCTGAAAGAAGGGCCTGCGAAAAACGAATATCTTTGTGATTTCCTGAAACCGTACAAGATTACCGCGTTTATCCATGCAGGCGGTCACGCCCTGCCGGAAGAAATCAGAGAGCTTGCGGACGCGGTTAATCCGGCGCACATTATTCCCATCCATACGGAGCATCCGGACGCCATGTGTGAACTGCTGCCGGAACGGGACATCATGCTGCCGGAAGATAAAGATATTTTAAGTTGTAATGATACAGGGAGCAAAAAATGACAGAACAAAAAGAAAACAAAACCGCAAAGGTTTCAGGGAAAAAGAATATTGGCAACGATAAAAAGCGTCTGCTGACTGTTTTGGAAATCATGAAGCGGACGGATGATGAGCACCCGCTGACGAAGAATCAGATTTTGGATAAAGTGGCGGAGAAGGGCGTTGAGGTTAATAACCTGAAAACGATTGCGGCGGATCTGGCTGCCCTGAAAGAGCTCGGTTATGATATTGTGACCGATTACGTTGGCAATTACATGGCAGGCGGTCAGCTTTTTGAAAACTATGAATTGAAAATTTTAGCGGATCATATTGCCAACGCCCGCTATTTGACAACACAACACAGCCAGGAACTGATCGACCGGATCAAAAAACTGGCCAGCGAGTCCGGCGAAGAGATGATCACAGCGACGACGCTGATGGATCCGAAGCTGAAAAGCAGCGACGGAAAGATGAAGTATAAGCTGGATATCCTGTTCCGCTGTATCCAGAAAAAGAGAAAAGTGCAATTCAACTATAAAAGGCCGGGGGTCGGTTGCAGCGGGTTATATATGGTAAGCCCTTATGCGCTGTCATTATATGAAGATGATTATTATCTGACAGCGGCGTTTGACAGCGGAAAGAGTTACAGCGACAAGCCTTTTAATTTTAAAGTCAGCCGCATGGAAAAGGTGGAAGAAACGGAGGAACCGGCGCGTAAGATCGGAGAAATTAAGATACTGTCTGACGGACTCGGATTTGCAGATATCCAAAACTATCGCCGTGTAATGAAAAACATGTGGAGCGGCGCTAAAGGTCAGGACGTCATAGTAAAAGTACAGCCGTATCTGGCAGACAGCAAACTGGTTTTGTCTGCGGACAGGGTGAGGGAAGAGGAAGACGGTTCGCTGACGGTATTCATGAAAGCCATTATAAATATCGGTTTTTATCAGGCGCTGGCCCGTTACGGAGACGGAGTGGAAATTGTCAGGCCCGAAGAAGCGCGGAAAGGGTTTGTAGAATATTTGAAGAAAACTTTGACCATATATGAAGAGGAAAAATAGAATATAATCAAATTGAGTATTGTAAAACTGAAACGTGAAAATAAAATTGTGTTCTGAATGATGTTAAGTTTTATCCCAAAAAATGATGATTAATATAGAACATAAAGGGGGATTTTTTTATGCCAATCAAACCGAACGAACTGACAAAAGAAATGGTCATGAAAGCCATGCAGTGCAAGGATGCCGATGAACTGATCGCGCTGGCAAAGAGCGGCGGCATCGAACTGACGAAGGAAGAGGCCGAAACCTATATGGCGGAGCTGGCTGATTTTGAGCTGGACGGCGACAACCTGAAAAAAATCGCCGGCGGCATTTTCGAATGCTACATGAGAAATGACTGCATGTATGCCTTTGACGATTGGAAATAACGGGGATCGTTTTACCCGGTATGTTTCCGGAAGAATAATCCATAGTGAATATAGAAGCCGTGGAATTTATTTTCTGCGGCTTTTTTGTTATAATGACTTATGGATGAGACTGTCGGACGACAGGAATAACTATTGAAGGAAAAGGAGATTTTATTATGGAAATTTTTGTTGTGAACTGTGAGTTTAACAGCGGACGGACGTTACTGGACTGTGCGTTCAAAAACGAAGCGGATGCGAAGGCGTATGCGGATGCGCTGCATGACGATAAGGCCAAGGCCATCGCCCGCTGCAAGGAGCTGATTACCCTCAGGGAAGGCGAAGAAATGGTAAAGTTTTTGGATGAAAAATCCGGTATCACGTTTGCTGTTACAGCTGTGGAACTAAAATGAGCGGCAAGGGATTAACCACTGCCGAAGCCTTGGAAAGGGCGAAGCAGGGAAAGAACGTATTGACCCAGGGAAAGAAGAAGAGTCTGTTTTCCGTGATCGCGGAGCAGTTTGCGTCGCCGCTGCTGCTTCTGCTGGTGGCTGCCTCGGTCATTTCCATTATGACCGGGGAAATCGTGGACGGCATCATTATCATCGTGGTGGTGCTGGCCAATGTCATCATCGGCACCGTGCAGGAACTTTCGGCGGAGAAATCCGTGGAGGCCCTGCGGCAGATCAATGCGTCCACGGCGGTGGTGATCCGGGACGGCGTGGAGACGGAGATCCCCGCGTCGGAACTGGTGGTGGACGATTACGTGATCCTGGAGGCGGGGCGCGTGGTGCCTGCGGACCTTGCCCTGGTCCAGACCAGTTCCCTGAAAGTAAATGAATCGGCCCTGACGGGCGAAAGCGTTGCGGTGGAAAAGGACTGCAGCGAAACCAGCGATGAGAAGACGCCCCTCGGCGACCGCAAGGATAAGGCTTTCATGTCCACCCTGGTGGAATACGGCCGCGGCGAGGGCGTGGTGGAAAAGATCGGCGATCATACCGAGATCGGCAA
>JAFSOW010000174.1 GCA_017443165.1 Acidaminococcaceae bacterium
ATATAATAATTATATATTAGTTATAAACCATATTGATAACTATTCTTTTGGTTATAAGGATTAATTCGCAGTATCGTTACATTTTGGCTGAGGGTTTTATAAAACGGTGGCTTTTTGTATACTCCATGTTTTGTTTAACTCATTGAAATATAATTATTTACTATAAAAAATAGCAAAGAACGATATTTTACTTATATTTGTTTGCGGTCTAAACTAATATTGAAGCAAGTAATCATTGGCAGTCGGTAGAAAATAAACAGGAAAGAGAGGGATTTTCAAATGTTAACTTCAGAAAGACTGCGAAATCCTGCGTTGTTTGACAAAATCGTAACAGCCGATAAAGCTGCGGATTTGATCAAGGACGGCATGAACGTCGGGTTCAGTGGTTTTACTCCATCCGGCTATCCCAAGAAAACGACATTGGCGCTGGCCGAACAGATTAAAAACGGAAAGAAATGCAGCATCAACGTCTGGACCGGGGCTTCGGTGGGTCCGGAAATCGAAGAGGCGCTGGCCGAGGTCGGCGGCATCTGCGGGCGCGCTCCGTACTATGCGGCCTCTAATAAAGCGCTAAAGAAAGGCATCAATAATGAAACGATTCACTATATTGACTGCCATCTGAGCCACTTTGGTCCGTTGGTGGATTACGGCTTTGTCGGTGATGTGGACGTAGCCGTCATAGAAGCTGCTGCGATTACGGAAACCGGTGACATTGTCCTGGGACCCGGCGTCGGCAATACGCCGATTTTCGCGAAACATGCAAAGAAAATCATCGTGGAAGTCAACACCAGCATTCCGTTATCGCTGGAAGGCATGCATGACATTTACATTTGCAACAGGCCGCCTCACCGGACGGAGATTCCGATTTACCATGCGGGAGACCGGGTGGGGTCGCCGTACCTGACCTGCGGCATCGACCGCATCGATGCCATTGTGGAATCGGACATCTTGGATCATGTACGCAACCTGACCCCTCCGGATGAAAACAGTATGAAGATTGCGGAAAACCTTGTGGATTTCCTCGAAAACGAACAGCGTCAGGGCCGGATTCCGGAACAGATGCTGCCCATGCAGTCCGGGGTAGGAAGCATTGCGAATGCCGTGCTGGCCGGACTTGCCAAATCAAAATTCGAGAACCTGAACATGTTCTCGGAAATTTTGCAGGACTCCGTATTTGATCTTATCAAGATGGGAAAAATAACAAAAGCTTCCGGCTGCGCATTTACGCCGTCTCCACGGGTTTGGTCCATGTATAAAGAAGACCCTGAACTGTACCGCAAAGCGCTGGTGCTGCGTCCGCTGGATATCAGCAACAATCCGGGCGTCATCCGGCGTCTGGGAGTCATTGCCATGAATACGCCGATTGAGTTTGACATCTACGGGCAGGCTAATTCTACCCATATTATGGGTAACAGCATGATGAATGGCATCGGCGGCAGCGGCGATTACATGCGGAACGGCTACATTACAATTTTCTCCACGCCGTCTACGGCAAAAGACGGATGTATTTCCAAGATTGTGCCCATGGTGACCCACGCGGATCATACCGAACACGACACCATGGTGTTCATTACTGAGCAGGGCGTGGCGGATGTCCGCGGCCTCGATCCGCTGCAGCGGGCAAAAGTGATTATTGATAACTGCGCCCATCCGGATTACAGGCCCCAGCTTCGGGAATATCTGCGGAAGGCCAAGGAGGGGAGCGGGCATGAACCCGTTGACCTGGCGCATTGCTTCGATATGCAGCTGAACTTTATTAAAAACGGAACCATGCGCCTGGATTGATATCGATTATCTCTCACGGATGAATAAGACAAAATTTTTTAATAAAAAACGATTCATACAAACTGTGTTAAGGAGGATAAGAAAATGACGGATACTATGAATGATAAAGAAATGTTACAGCAGGGGCTGGATGCCTATAATGCAAAGGTTGCCAAGGCAACGGCCAAGTTCCCGGAACGTCCCCATATGGATGCCAAGCAGCGTTTATATACACCGTTGGATATTGACGGTTTTAACTATCTGGAAAAAGACGGCTTCCCGGGACAATACCCTTTCACCCGCGGCGTACAGCCTACCATGTACCGCGGCCGCCTGTGGACTATGCGGGCCTATGCCGGATTTGCTACGGCGGAAGAAACCAATGCCCGGTACAAATACCTGCTGCAGGCAGGACAGACAGGCCTTTCCGTTGCTATGGACCTGCCCACCCAGATCGGGCTGGATTCCGACGCGGAATTATCCCACGGTGAAGTCGGCAAGGTAGGCGTGGCGATTGATTCGCTGGCCGACATGGAGCAGTTGTTTGACGGTATTCCGCTGGACAAGGTTTCCACCTCCATGACGATTAACGGGCCGGCAGCGGTCCTGTTGGCCATGTATGTCGCAGTTGCGGAAAAACAGGGGGTTAAACCGGAACAGCTCCGCGGCACCATCCAGAACGATATCTTAAAAGAATACATTGCCCGCGGCACGTACATCTTCCCGCCCCGTCCTTCCATGCGGCTGATTACCAACACCTTTGAGTATTGCTCCAAATATATTCCGAAATGGAATACCATCAGCGTAGGCGCATACCATATCCGTGAAGCCGGCTCTTCCGAAGTACAGGAGATTGCCTTTGCGTTTGCCAATGCAATCGCCTATATTGATGCGGCGATTAAAGCAGGGCAGAAGGTGGACGACTTTGCCCCCGGCATCAGCTGGATTTTCACTGCCGGCCTGGATTTCTTCTTTGAAATCGCGAAATTCCGCGCGGCCCGCCGCCTGTGGGCGCGTATTATGAAGGAACGTTACGGGGCGACGGTTCCCAAGGCCCAGATGCTTCGCGTCCATGTACATACGGCCGGTTCCGTCCTGACGGCACAGCAGCCGCTGAACAACGTGGCCCGCATTACCTGGCAGGCAATGTCTGCCGTATTGGGCGGCATCCAGTCCATGGCCTGCTGCGCCTATGACGAAGCTCTGTGCCTGCCTACCGAAGAATCGGCAACACTGGCGCTGCGTACCCAGCAGCTGATTGCTTATGAAAGCGGTGTGGCGGATACGATTGACCCGCTGGCAGGTTCTTATTACGTAGAATCCCTGACGAACAAGATCGAGAAGGAAGCGGAAGAATATATTAAGAAGATCGATGAGATGGGCGGCGCGGTTGCCGCAATCGAACAGGGTTACATGCAGCGCGAAATGGCAGCCCATGCCTATGAAGACCTGAATGCCATTGAAACCGGCAAGAAGACTGTCATCGGCGTTAACAAATATGCGGACAATAAGGGAGCTGCAGAAGGTGAATCCCTGAAAGCAGACCTGAGCGTAGGCGAACGTCAGATCAAACGCGTCGACGCCATGAAAGCAAAACGGGATCAGGCTGCCGTGGATAAGGCCCTGGCCGAACTGAAGGAAGCCTGCAAAGGCGAAGAAAACCTGATGCCGTATCTGATTGCCGCAGTGAAAACCTATGCGACACTGGGCGAAATTTGCGGCGTAATGCGCGAAGTATTTGGCGAATACAAACAGGACGGTTCCGCGTTCTGATGAGAATGCAACGCTGGTGAATTTGTACAAATTCTTTTATAAGGAACTGTTTGAAGTTTGTTTATGAAAGGAACGAAATAAAATGACAACCAAAGCGCTGGCTGAATTTACCTCAGCCTTAAAATACAAAAAACTTTCCGCCCATTCCGTGGAAATGGCAAAACGTTGCATGCTGGACTGGCTGGGAATTGCGATCCGCGGTTCCCGGGAAACTCCCTCCCGCATCATCCGGGAGACCATTTTAGATGCCGGCGCCGGAAATGCTACGGTGTTTTCCGGTTCG
>JAFSOW010000175.1 GCA_017443165.1 Acidaminococcaceae bacterium
CATCACCGGTTACTTCCCGATTTTCCGGAACCTCCAATATTTACTTTACTCCTCTTCTTCCGGATCCGTCACATACAGATCCGGGAACACCGCCGTCCCCAACAGGTCCTGCTGCCGTTGGCGGGCCATGTCGCTGCCCGTCTTCAGGGCCCGGAAGACGCCGGATACCATCATGATGCCCAATGCGATGGCACAGGCATCAAGGGCTGCCCCCAGCAACACTTCGCTGCCGTAGCCCGCATAATCCTGCAAAATGTAGTTCATGCCTTTGTACATACCCAGCCCCGGAACCAGGGGGATAATTGCCGGAACCTCAAAGACCGTGGTCGGCTCTCTCCAGATACGGGCAAATATTTCACTGGCCAGAGCAATCGTCACCGTAGCCAGAAAGTTGGCAGAAAAGGAATGGACGGAGAATACTTCTTTCAGACCGATAAAGACCACCCAGCCCAGACCGCCGATAAGACCGCTGCGCCACAGGATCCGCTTCGGTCCCTGAAACAAAACGCCAAAGGCTACCGTGGCCAGAAAAGCAAACACAAAGGCCTGCAAATAGTATGTCATGGCAAACCTCCCCAGGTCCATACCTTCAGCGCAAAGACCAGTCCGATGGCCACAGACATAGCAAACAAAGCTGCTTCCGCGATACGGCTGTTACCGCTGAGCAGATCCCCCGCCATGTAGTCCCGGACTCCGTTGGTAAAGGCCAGTCCTGGTAAAAAGGGCATCAGGGCGCCTACCGTAATATTCTCCATGGTGCAATACGGGCTTAACAGGCAGCATGTCTGAGCCACAATGCCGATGGAAAACCCGGCCAGGAAGTTTTCCCAGAAGGGCGTGGGATGAAAGTTGTTCACCATTTTCAGCAACGTCATGGCGATAAAACCGGTTAAAAAGGCCGCAATAAAATTATAGACGCTGGCAGAACCCAACAGCATGGCAAAACAGGCGCTGCCCAGCCCCGCAGCCACGCAGATCACCGCATTGCCGTAAGGATGGGAACGGGCCAGCCGACTCTGCAACCAGCGTTTGGCTCCCGCATAGTCCAACTTCCAGCGGCGGAAATTATAGGAAAACTGATTTACATCCCGGATCAGTCCCAGATCTGTGGCGCGCCAGCGCACCCGAAAGACACGACTCTTACCCCGGGGACTCTCGTCCCCCAGTATGATGACTGTCGGCGTGCAAAATACATTCAGGTCGTAATAACCATAGCTGCGGCAGAAACGCATCATGGTATCTTCCACCCGGCTGGTTTCCGCCCCGCTTTTCAGCAGTATCTTCCCCAAATCCATAGCCAGATCCATCACCTGGTTCTTAGACATAGGGGTAAGGTCTGCCAAAGGAGAGAAGGACGTCATATTCTGTTTTGTACCGCTTAACTTTTTTTCTTCCGGCATATATTCTCCTATGGCTCGCGGATCACATCAGATCCTTATTTTCTTTCAAACAATTCCGCAATAGCCGCTTTAAACTTATTGGCACCGCCCATGGATGGGTGCGGCACACAGCTGCAGGGCACACCGAATTTTTGCAGGGTGATTGCGGATTTTTGTCCGATAGCCACAACGCGTGCGTGGGGCAACAGTTCTAACAGTTGTTTCGCATACACGATTCCAACATTTAATTCATTACCGTCCGGGGTACGGTTGGTGAGCAGGCTTTCCTCTTTGTGGGGATGGAAGGGAAAGATATTCCACAGCACTACGTCAAAGGTTCCCAGATGGTGACGGTGGAGACACCCCCACATAACCGTAGCCGTAGGTTCGTTAAATCCCATGGTCTTTTGCGTTCCCTTCAGCAATGGCGAATCAGGATTGCTGGTGCGCCGGTACTCCCACTCTCCCAGCACTTCTTCCGGACGGACTTCCGGATGGTATCCCAGCAGGATCCGTTCACTGGTCATAGCCATGCCGGAAAAACGCCCCCCCTGGTAGCCCAGTCCTTCCGCAATAAACAGATAGCGGGCCTGCAGACGAAGTTCCAGGTACCGCTGAAGATTATGATAGCGGATTTCCGGCGCTTCTGGGCTTATATCCAGCCCCGGTTCATATTCCCGCCAGGGATTGAACACCCGTGGCGCGCGGTATGTATGCAAATGTTTCAGAAAGGTTGTGATGTCCATGTCTTTCCCTGCCCGCACTGACAAAATAGTATGCTTTTTCTCAAATTATACATGGTTCATATAAAAATGCAAGATAAAAACTGACACGGGAAAGTCACAATTATACGTTATTATTAGTTAAATTATAGAAAAAACTCTTTTACCGGCCAGAAGTCACGTTTGACAAATTCAACTATCTGAACATACTCTGTTCGAAAGGAGGACGCCATGAAAAAAACTCTTGCTGCCACCGCAGCGTTATTAGCAATTTGCTCTTTTGCTTTCGCTGCCCCGCCTCCCGGAACATTCAACAGCCAGCGGATACACGTGTCTCCTTCCCAAAGGATGAATACGCCCATACACAACCGGGTGCGCATGACACCTGCCCACGGCCAGCTTGGACCCATTGGCGGACGTATGTCTTCCATTCCCAACGGCTATCGCCACGACAGGCCATCGTCAGCCCATGTGTATGTCCGTCCCTCCCACGCAAGAGTTTACGTTCGGCCTTCCCTGCCGCTGCACCACTACCGCTACGGTTACAGCTCTATATGGTGGGGACATCCCATAGCTTATTACAGTTATCCCTATGGCGTTTATTATGGGCGTTACTACGCCCGCCCGGCTATACACATCGGTATACGGTTATAAGAACCAGCCTATCGTCAGAAAGAGCTGTTTTCTTAATAGAATAATATGTTTTTCATAAAAAAAGCAGAACGCTGCCATGCGTTCTGCTTTTAATTTACGCTTTCATTATCATCCCTTCCGGGCATTTTTCCTTCGCCACGCTCAGCATCAGTTTCAGCCGGTTGAGCTGATTTACCTCGCTGGCCCCGGGATCGCAGTCCATGGCTACCAGATTGGCATCTTCATAGCTGCGACGGATTTCCCGGAACACGCCTTTGCCCAGAATATGGTTGGGCAGGCACGCCCAGGGCTGCAGGCAGACCACGTTCCGCACGCCCTCTTCCATCAGCTTGGTCATTTCGCCAGGCAACAGCCAGCCTTCCCCGGCCATATTTCCCAGGGACACGTGCTGCGCCGCAAGTTCCGCCACTTTGTAAATTGACACCGGGGCGGTAAAATGTTCCGATTTCTCAAGGGCCTTCCGCATGGGGCTCATGAAGAAATCCGCCACCTTGATGAACATCTGGGCCCCCACCTTGTTCAGCCAGCTGCCGTCCAGGATGTCGTGCCGCGTGATGCCGTCAAAAGCCATATACAACAGGAAGTTGGCCAATTCCGGCATGACTACTTCCGCCCCTTCCCGGGCCAGCACTTCTTCCAGATGATTGTTGGCCACCGGGTGGTATTCTACCAGAATCTCGCCAACCACACCCACCTTCGGTTTCCACAGGTTGGGCACCAGAGGGATGGCGTCAAAATCTTTCACCAGTTCCTGGATGGTCTGGCGGTATTTCAGGAAGTTACCGTGGTCCAGTTCGTCTTTTACGATTTTCATCCATTTGGCAAAGAGTTTGTCTGTAGAACCGGGAACCAGCTCATAGGGCCGCATCCGGTTGGTAATGTTCTGCAGCAGGTCCCCGTAGACCACCGCTTTTGCCACATCCTTGAAACCCGATGCATTCAGCCGGAAGGCATCCTGCTCCAGTCCCCAGCAGGCAAACACCGGCACCTGGGGATAGCCCGCGTTCCGCAGGGCCCGCCGCAGCAGGTTCATATAGTTGGTGGCACGGCAGGCGCCGCAGGTCTGGAACATCATGATGCTGGTGTGGTCCGGATCACACTGGCCGCTTTTAATAGCCTGCAACATC
The DNA here is from genome assembly GCA_017443165.1 of Acidaminococcaceae bacterium. Lineage (GTDB taxonomy): Bacteria > Bacillota > Negativicutes > Acidaminococcales > Acidaminococcaceae > Succiniclasticum. The sequence goes on from JAFSOW010000175.1 coordinate 3,883, forward strand.
TGGCCGATGACCACGATAGCCGGGTAGCACATGTCATTCTGTACATACTGCAACCCCATGTTGATAGAATCCTCTTTGGGGGTTTCCGGGATAACTACCCGGTAGCCGTACCGGCCCAGCACATGGGTGATGAGTTCGAAATGGATGGGAGCCATCTGAGGCACCAGAATAGTATGGGTCTCCTTGCAATCGTGAGTGAAATACGGCCGTTCCGGCATGACGATGGGCTGGTAGCCGGGCACATGCCGCCGGCTGAGCACTGCCAGCAGAGAACGCAGACGGATCCGCGCCGCCCCCAGGTTGCTTACTTCGTCCAGTTTGATCATGGTGTAGAGACGCTGGTGCCCTTCCATGATCTCCCGCACCTGGTTGGTGGTAATCGCATCCAGACCGCAGCCAAAGGAGCTGAGCTGGATCAGGTTGATCTCGGGATGGGACGCCGCGAAGCTGGCCGCATGGTACAGCCTTGCGTGATAGCTCCACTGGTTCACGATGGACAGTTCGTCTTTGGGCGTGTCCATATGGTACACGGAATCTTCCGATACGATGGCCAGATTATAGGACTGGATCATCTCCGGAATTCCGTGGTTGATCTCCGGATCCAAATGGTACGGCCGGCCTACCAGCAGGATGACGGGCAGGTTCTTTTCCCTGGCTTCCTTAAGGATCTCCGCGCCTTTTTGGCGCACGTCCTCCCGGTAATGCTCCAGTTCTTTATAGCCCGCTTCCATGGCTTCTTTCAGTTCACTCTGCTTAATATTTTCGTCTTTGAAAGCTTCGGTAAGACGAAGCAGCATCTTGCCGGGGTCGTTGATAGGCAGGAAGGGCTCCATGAACTTGATGTTCTCGTTCCGCAGCACGTCCATGTTGTTGCGGATATTTTCCGCGTAGGAAGCCACCACCGGGCAATTGTAGTGGTTGCCGGTATGGTTTACTTCGTCTTCCATGTTATAGGGCATGCAGGGATAGAAGATTTTCTTCACGCCCTTTTCCACCAGATCCATGACGTGCCCGTGAACCAGCTTTGCGGGATAACACAGGGAATCGGACGGAATAGTGGACATGCCTTTGTAGTAGATCATGGGGGTGGATTTTCCCGAAAGCACCACTTCATACCCTAATTTGTTGAAGAAAGTGGCCCAGAAGGGGAAATCCTCATACATATTCAGCACCCGGGGAATACCGATTCGGCCCCGGGGCGGGTTCGCTTTCTGATTACGCTGACTGTTTCTGGCAGCAGCGGCGCTCTGGGCCGCCGGGTCGATTACGTTAGGATAATTGAAAAGACGCTGATACTTGTATTCGTAAATGTTAGGCGCCTTGTTGGTGTTTTTCGGTTTGCCCTCTCCCCGTTCGCAGCGGTTGCCGGTAAAGTAACGGCCCCCGTCGGGGAAAGTCTGCATGGTCACCAGACAGTGGTTGCCGCAGCCGTTGCAGCGGTAGGACTTGGTGGTAACGGTGAAATTTTCCAGGTCTTTGGCTTTGAGCAGCGTGGAACGGTGATCCGGTTCCGCTTCGTGCTGTTCCAATGAAAGGATAGCGGCGCCGTAAGCGCCCATCAGACCGGCGATGTCCGGACGGATGACGTCCCGTTCCAGCAGTTTTTCCATGTTGCGCAGCACGGCATTGTTGTAGAAAGTGCCGCCCTGCACCACAATGTGGTCGCCCAGTTCCCGGGTGTCTTTCAACTGCATAACCTTGAAAAGGGCGTTCTTAATTACGGAAAGGCCGATGCCTGCGGAAATATCCGCCAGGGGCGCCCCTTCCTTCTGAGCCTGCTTCACCCGTGAGTTCATGAATACGGTGCAGCGGGTACCCAAATCCACGGGGGTCTTGCTGTCCATGGCCCTGTCCGCGAATTCCGCGGCGGTCATACCCAGGCCCTGGGCAAAGTTTTCGATAAAGGAACCGCAGCCTGCGGAACAGGCTTCATTCAGGGTGATCTTTCCGATATTCCCGTTATGAATCTGGAAGCATTTCATGTCCTGTCCGCCGATATCCAGCACGCAGGTCACTTCCGGGCAGAATTCATAAGCGGCGCGGTAGTGGGCAAAAGTCTCCACTTCCCCAGCGTCAGCATGAAGGGCCGCTTTTACGATTTTCTCCCCGTAGCCGGTGGTGAGGCAGCCGGCAATGTATGCCTTCTCCGGCATGGCTTTATAAAGGCCCGTCAGTTCCTTGATGACAATCTTCAGGGGAGAACCCTGGTTGCTGCCGTAATCCGTATATAAAATTTCTTTGTCGCTGCCGATGGCCACGATTTTGGTAGTGGTGGAACCGGCATCGATGCCCACGTAAACGGGACCCGCATAAGCAGCCAGATTACCGCGTTTTACCTTATCCTTGTTGTGACGCTCTATGAAAGCGTCATATTCCTCCGCGCTGCGGAACAGGGCCAGCCGCTCGTCCCGGGTGATGCCGTGACCGGCTTCCGCCTTGTCCAGATTGGCGGTCAGGTCTTTGAATTCCAGTTCTTTGGTCTCTTCGGAAAGGGCCGCGCCCACAGCCACAAAGTAAGCGCCGTCTTCCACGCTGACCACTTTTTCCGGGTCCATCTTCAAAGTTTCGACGAAACGTTTTTTCAGTTCCGGAAGGAAATACAGGGGACCGCCCAGGAAAGCTACGTTGCCTGTGATTTCCCGGCCCTGGGCCAGGTTGCCGATGGTCTGGTTCACCACCGCCTGGAAGATGGACTTGGCGATGTCTTCTTTGGAAGCGCCGTCGTTCATCAGCGCCTGAATGTCCGTTTTGGCAAATACGCCGCAGCGGGAGGCGATGGTATAGATGCGTTTCGCATTGGCCGCCAGATCGTTAAGGCCTTTGGCATCCGTATTCAGAAGGGCCGCCATGTGGTCGATGAAGGCGCCGGTGCCTCCTGCGCACACGCCGTTCATGCGTTCTTCCGGCGCGCTGCCGAAGTACATGATCTTGGCGTCTTCGCCACCCAGTTCCACCATGGTATCGGTCTGGGGAATCAGCTTTTTCACTGCCGTGGCCGCAGCGATAACTTCCTGTACAAAGGGCAGCTGCAGCCGTTGGGCAATGCCCATGCCGGCAGAACCGGTGAGGGCAAAACGGAAACGCATGTTGGAGAGCACGTCTTCATCCGTTCCGGCCGCCGCGCCGTTCAGCGAGACCAGAACACTACGCAGTTCAGTAAGGTTAGTTACCAATGCTGTGGGAATGTCGGAGAAATGGCGGGCATATTTCTTGTAAACAAGCTTTTCATTAGCGTCCAGCACGACTACTTTAATGGTCGTAGATCCGATATCAATGCCCACTTTGCAGGACGCAGAACTTTCAACCTGCACAGCGCCGCTTTGCAGCCCGGCTGCGCCGATCATTACCTGCGGTTTGAAATTGTCAGTCATAGAGCACCTCAATATATATAATAAAGACAGCCCGTAACCTGATGAAAGTTACGTTGCCCAATTCCGAAAATATAACAGCGCCCGCCGGATGAGAGCTTCGTCTGCAATCTTCAGAATGCGTATAAACAGGAGTTCCGCCTGATGAGAGTTTCCCTCCTTCACCGGTGAACAGACCGGCAAATGGAACCAATACTGTTCAACATTATATTATATACTATTTTTGTACAAAATCCATACTCTTTTCACAAGAATCATAATTATTTTCATGTTTTAAGGGCGTGCCCCGGTAATCAAATTACAGAGGGAAGAAAAAATTTTAAAAAAAATTAGCACTCAACTCTTGACAGTGCTAACAAGTAGTGCTATAGTATGCTTAGAGGCAAAAGTCAAAAGGTCAATGCCTGTTGAGTTGCTTCCAAACTTTATCAAAATTTTAAATTATTATATCGTGGTTGCGGCGCGAAGCCGTTTCCACAACGAATGGAGGAATGAGTTATGATGTTACCGAGCATTTTTGGAGAAAACTTATTTGATGACTGGATGAATGACAGCGGCCTGATGAATCCCGCCTTCTTTGGCAAGAGTCATTCCCCGTTGTACGGCAAGCATGCGGCCAACATTATGAAAACGGACATCCGTGAAAACAAAGACAGCTATGATGTGATCGTAGACCTGCCGGGCTTCAAGAAAGAAGGCATCCAGGTCCAGCTTGAGGACGGTTACATGACCATCACCGCCGCCAAGTCCCTGGACAAGGATGAAAAGGATGAAGCCGGCAAGTACATCCGCCAGGAACGGTACAGCGGCACCTGCTCCCGCAGCTTCTATGTAGGTCCGGCCATCACGGTGGAGGATATAAAAGCGAAATTCGAGGACGGCACCCTGCGGCTGAACATCCCCAAGAAGGATCCGAAGGCCGTGGAGGGCAAGAAGTACATCGCGATTGAAGGATAAAGTTCCATCTTTTTTAGTCCCCCTTAAATCATTTGATCCGGCTGTGACGTATTCACAGCCGGATTTTTTTGTGTTGCCTGGCAAAGTCTGATATAATAATAGTCGTTGATTTTCAATTATGTATCTTCAATTTTATTTGATAAGCTATTGTATGTCATAAACTATTGAATTCCGTCAAGTCGTTTTTGATTACCGAGGATCTTTTATGTCAAACCGCAACATCGTCGTAGACCGCCTGCGGGCGCTGGCCATGCTGGGAGTGATCGGCATCCACATCGGACCTTTTGTGTTTGCTTCCTCTACGCCGCGCCTGGACCTTTTTCTCCTGTTCCAGGTCTTTACCCGTTTTGCTGTCCCCAGCTTCTTTTTCATTTCGGGGTTCGGGCTGTTCTGTAATGACGCGCTGCACAAGCCCTTCCATTACTTCACCTTCATAAGAAAACATCTGGTCACGGTAGGCCTTCCCTACTTTATCTGGTCGTTCTTTTATATTGCCCTGTGGCAGTGGGAGGATATGTACCGTCCGGACCGGAGTTTCTCTATTTCCGTACTTATTGTAAAATTTTTGCTGGGCGAGGGCTGTTATCACATTTATTTTATGGTGATTTTGCTGTACTTTTATTTTTCCATGCCGTTCTGGCGCTGGCTGGTAGACCGAATCAGCGAAAAATCTGTTTCCGGCATTGCGCTCAGCCTTGGTGTGCTGGCAGGGTTACAAGTTGCCCTCTATAACTGGAGTGCCACTTACTGGAACTATCCCCCCTGGACCCAGGGTCACGCCATGATCACCCGTCTCTTAAACGAGCGCATAAACTATCTGCCCCTGTTTTACGGGTTCATTTTTGTGCTGGGCGGTATCTGCGCCATCCATGAAAAAAAGATCCGCAACTGGCTGCAGTGCCATTTCACTTCCAGTCTGGGTATTTTTCTGCTTTCCTGTGCGGTGCTGGTGTGGAAGTTCAGGGAATATGCACTGGCAGGCATCCCGCTGGAAGATATCCCCGCCAAATACATGACCCAGCTTACCCCAGAAGGCCTGCTCTACACCGTGTGTTGGCTGTTGTTTTTCAGCGCCGCCCTGGAAAAACTGGGGGATGATACCGCAGACAGTGAAGCATGCTGTACTGATGCAACAGAAACAACGGAAAGCAATCCGGAAGCGAAGCGTTCTTTACCCAGTGCGGCATTAGATGTCCTTTCTAAATACTCCATGATCATCTACCTGATCCATCCCCTGTTCCTGTATTACTGGCTCCAGTGGTTCGAGGTGCTGGGTTTTTCCATTGCGCAGGTACCGGTGCTGGTGTTTTACATTTTAGTTTTACTGGCTTCGCTGTTGGCAGGAATGCTGATTCACAAACTGGCAAGAAATTACCGGCTCGTGGGACTGGCACTGCTTGGAAGACAACCGAAATAAACAAGCGAAAACCGCATGCGAC
>JAFSOW010000176.1 GCA_017443165.1 Acidaminococcaceae bacterium
CATCATCCACGGTGCGGCCAACGCCATGTACCTGCCGAAAGTAATCAAATTTAACTCCAAAGACCCTGCCGCCCTGAAACGGTACGGCGTCATTGCGGACTACATGCACTTAGGCGGCAAGAGCGACGAAGAAAAAGTGGATCTGCTGATCGCCTACCTGCGGAAGATGAACGACGACCTGAACATCCCCCACAGCATTAACCACTACGGACCGAAGGGCCTGCCGGAAGAAAAAGGCTTCGTGCCGGAAGAAGTGTTCCTGGAGAGAGTGGAACGCATCGCCGCCGACGCCATCCTGGACGCCTGCACCGGTTCCAATCCGCGCCAGCCCAGCCAGGAAGAAATGGTGAAGCTGCTGAAGTGCTGCTACTACGATACGGAAGTTGATTTCTAAAAATACTTGTGATTTTTGCAGGAGGGGTTGAACATGAAAAAACTGTTTATTCTTACACTCGTATTGCTGATGACCATCATGGGTTCCGCGTCCGCTTCCAAAAGCAAATTTAAAGATCCTAACTACAATTTCAGCAACGTTATGAATTTGTATCTGGCAGAATGCGTTTACACGCCCAAATCAAGTCATCCGCACGATCTGCAGGAAGACAGCAATCCCACAGGCCGTGCCCTGAACTCCCTGCGAACCGCCCTCGCTAAAAAGAATAAAAATCTTATTATACCCCCTGAGGAACCCACAAGAGCAAGATTAGACCTGCTTCTTGCCGTTCATACCCTTGCCACCTACACTTACTGGAAAGAACCCTGGGTGGAGGAAATTTATGAAAACAAAAAAATTGTTGAGAAAGGCAGAGATGGCAGGGAACGCTCCATCACCATACCGGTAAAAAGGCTGATCCAGCATCCGGGCGAATGGATTACCAATGCTTATGCCGAAGTGGAGTTTACGCTGAAAGACCGCAGCACCGGACGTACCGTTTATAACTGCATCGATACCCGGGAACGGCAGGACTCCGGATACGACGGCATGCTGAACCGCATCTGCAACGACTTTGTCAGCGATTTGAAGTAACCTGATTCTTATACTGTAAAATTAAACCGCTGCGCGGGAATAATTCTCCGACGCAGCGGTTTTCAATTGCAAACAGTTAACGGAAAAACTTACGCTGCCGTAACCCTTCAAATAAAATGATACCTGCCGCCATGGCCACATTCATGGATTCAGCCTGTCCTGCCATGGGAATGAACAAGCGTGTTTCCGCCGCAGCCTGCAGTTCTTCCGCCACGCCGTTGGCTTCATTCCCGAAAATAAAAGCCATCTTTTTACTGAGGTCTGCTTTATACATATTTTGCGCATTCTTCAAAGCGGTAGCTGCCGGTTCATAGCCATGGCGATAACACCAGGTAAGCGCTTCTTCCGGAAAAACATCCTGAATAACGGGCAAATGGAACAGCGAACCCATGGAAGCCCGAACCACTTTCGGTGAAAATGCATCCACGCAGCCTTCCAATAGAATGATTCCCAGAGCCCCTACCGCGTCAGCCGTGCGGATAATCGTGCCAAGGTTGCCCGGATCCTGAACACGGTCGAGCATGACAACGGGCGCATTGTTGTCCGAAGCCGTTCCCGGATGTAATTTCTGCAGACTGTCCTTTGGCATTTTAATAACAGCCAGCACACCCTGGGGCGTTTTCGTATCGCTGAGTTTTGCCATTACTTTTTCATCGACACTGTAAAGGCGCGCACCTTTCGCTTCAGCTGTTTTTATGATTCCGTTTAATTTACTTTCTTCTGTCTTTATAAAAAACAGATCGGTCACATCACCATACTGTACGGCTTCTGTCACCGCGCGCAGACCTTCCGCAAAAAATGTCCCTGTTTCCGTACGGTATTTTTTTTGTTTCAGGTTTGCTGTATCTTTTACGCGCTGGTTGTTAACGCTGGTAATGATTTCCATATTATCCACTCCCAAAACAATTCCTGTTTTAAGATAATTATAACATATAAAAAAAGAACCTGAATGAATTCAGGTTCTTTCTTCTTGTATATTTTTCACAAATTACAGCGCGCCTTTTGCGGTTTCAACCAGCTTTGCAAATGCGGCAGCGTCGTTGATTGCCATATCAGCCAGCACCTTACGGTCCAGAGCGATGCCGGCTTTGGTCAGGCCGCAGATGAAACGGCTGTAGGACAGACCGTTAGCACGGGTTGCAGCATTGATACGGGCAATCCACAGACGGCGGAACTCGCGTTTTTTGGCGCGACGGTCGCGGCGCGCATACATCAGCGCTTTCATTACGGTTTCATTAGCTTTTCTGAATAACAGATGCTTTGCTCCGCGATAACCTTTTGCCAGTTTCAGAATGTGTTTATGACGACGATGGGCAGTTACGCCAACTTTAATTCTTGCCATGATTGTTCTCCTCCTGTATCCTCAAACTCTTAAGCGTACGGCAGCATTTTTGCTACGCGTTCATGATCGGTTTTGTGAACGAGACCCGCTTTACGCAGATTTCTCTTACGGGCAGGAGATTTATGTTCCAGAATGTGGCTGCGAAATGCTTTCGCGCGTTTGAATTCACCGGTACCGGTTACTTTGAAGCGTTTTGCCGCGCTTCTGCGGGTTTTCATCTTAGGCATAATTTACATCCTCCTTCATTTACTTTTAGGCGCAACGATCATGGTCATATTGCGTCCTTCCAATTTCGGTTTCTTTTCTACGACGGCTGCGGGACCCAATTCCTCAGCCATTCTGACCAGCAGCGCCTCGCCCAGCTCCGGATGGCTCATTTCACGGCCACGGAACATAATCGTAACCTTGACCTTGTTGCCTTCTTCCAGGAAACGCGCCGCATTTTTAAACTTAACGCCAAAGTCATGGTCTTCAATACCGGGGCGCAGCTTTACTTCTTTAATTTCAAAGACTTTTTGTTTCTTACGGGCTTCTTTTTCCCGTTTCTGCTGCTCATAACGATATTTGCCATAATCCAATATCTTGCACACGGGGGGACGGGCCTGCGGCGAAATTTCCACCAGGTCCAGATGACGTTCCTGGGCCATGGCATTCGCCTCGCGGCTGGACATAATGCCCAACTGCTGCCCGTTCTCGTCAATTACGCGTACCTCGCGCCAGCGGATATCATCGTTAATGCGTAAGTCTGCCTTGCTAATAGCGGTTCACCTCCAAAACAGGATATGTAACAAAAATGAAAACGCGGGCGGAACAAAATCCACCCGCGCGAATCGCTGTATTCAACCCTGTCGAGCATAGCCGCAAGGTGAGAAGCGGATGGCTTCTTCTTTGTTACTGGAATATGTTAGCACGTAACGTCTTCCATGTCAAGTGCGGAACGTACTTTTCAAATAAAAAACTTTTTACGGGTGGGTTCCGGTTGCCAGATAGAACACCAACCCGGCTATGCCGGAAGAAAACAGGAGCTTAATCGTGCCTGTCTTCTTCTTCTTCAGCATGATATATGTCAGGATAAAAATCAGGACTGCGATTTTATCCGTCTGCATCACATCCACCGGAAGTTTTTCCTTGCTCCAGAAAGCCAGAAGCATAATATCCAGGCCTGCTCTGGCAATCAGGGCGACTACAGCGGGACGCAGACCGTTCAGGATGCCCCGGATCGGACCTACATTGCCATATTTGTAATACAGATAAGCCAGCAACAGGACAATCACCACCGAAGGAAATACAAAGCCGGCTGTGGCCGCAATAGAACCGGGTATGCCCGCCACTTTGCTGCCTACAAAAGTAGCCGCATTGATACCGATAGGACCCGGCGTCATCTGTGAGATCGTAAAAATATCCACGAACTCGTTCATGGACATCCAACCGTATTTCTCAATGACCTCTACCTGGATCAGGGGCATGGAGGCATAGCCGCCACCCACACAGAATACACCTACCGTAGCGAAGCTGATAAATAACTGCAGTAATATTTCCATATTCATCAGCCTCCTTAATTATACTGGGAATCGCGCATCAGGAAAAACCCGATTACAGCGTCCACCAAAATGATATGCATAATATCAATCTTCAGGAAATACGACGCTATAAAAGTTCCAGCCATAATCAGAAGCGGTAACGCCAGCTTTTTCTTTATCTGTTTCATCAGTAAGCCCAGCACCACGTCCAGAAGAATCGCGGTTACGCCGCACTGCATCCCTTTCAGGAACATGCGTACATAAGGATTGGTCGCGAACGCATCGTAACAGTAGGAAACCACGGTCAGGGTAATCAGCGGCGGAAGCACGGTTGCCAGCAGTGCCGTAAATGTTCCTAAAATACCGCCCAGACGGTATCCCATAATTATAGAAGCATTGACCGCTACTGCTCCCGGGGCGCTCTGGGCAATGGATACCAGGTCGAGGGATTCGTTTTCCTTCATCCAGCCATACTCATCCACATATTTCGCCTTCATCAGCGGAATCAGCACAAATCCGCCGCCCACGGTAAAGGCGCTGATAATAAAAGTGGAAAAAAATAGTCTGCTGTAGCTGAACGGTTCTTTAAAAACCGCTTTTTCCAGCTTTTCTTCCGTAACTTTGGTCTCGTCCATAACTCCTCCGGATGCATTGACACTGTTA
>JAFSOW010000018.1 GCA_017443165.1 Acidaminococcaceae bacterium
AATCTGGCTTCCGAACAGCTCCTTGAAATTGGCGAAATAATTGAAGGGACTGCCGAAGATGCCCTTCTTGAAGCTGAAATTCTGAAAGGCCATCATGATGCCGTACATGGGCACGTAATGGAACAGGATCAGGTATGCCAGTCCCGGGATGCACATCATGTACAGCCAGCGCTTTTTCCAAACGTAGCTTTTCCAGCTTGTTTTTCCAGCAACGGGTTCCGGCATCCGGCGGTTGACGGTCTTTTCCATAGCCTTATCCTCCTTATTCCTTCACGCCGCCGAGCACGAGGCCGGTCATGAAATATTTTTGCAGGAAAGGATAGATACACATAATTGGCACCGTGGCCACAACGATGGACGCCATTTTCAGCAGGAAGGGCGTGGATACCCGTTCGTCCATGGCCGTCATTTCATTCACGGCGGATTCAAACAGCAATTCCCGCAGCACCAATTGCAGCGGCCAGTTGGCCCGCTTTGTCATATACATGATGGCGTTGAAGTAGCTGTTCCAGTAGCCCACGGCGGTAAATAACCCCAGGGTGGCCAGGATCGGCGCGCTCAGGGGCAGTACGATGCGGATGAGTACCATCAGGTCGTTGGCTCCGTCGATCAGCGCCGCTTCCTCCAAAGAACCGGGCAGGCCCTGGATGTAGTTTTTCATCAGGATCAGGTTATAGCAGCTCACCAATCCGGGCAGGATCAGTGACCAGCGGTTGTTCAGCAGCCCCAGTGTGCGGATCAGGAAGTAATTGGGGATCATGCCGCCGGAGAAAAACATGGTAATGATCCACAGCGTCATGTACACGTTCCGGCCTTTTAAATCCTTCTTGCTTAAGGGGTAGCCCGTCAGCACCAGCACGATCAGGGACAGTGCGGAACCGAATATGGTGATGTAGAGCGTGTTTCCATAGCCCGTCCAGATATACCGGTAATTCATCACCATCCGGTAAGCGTCCAGGGTCAGGCGGGAGGGGAAGAAATCGAAATGATTCTTCAGGTAAAGGTCATACGGCGTGAATGAATAGATGACCACCAGCAGGATCGGAATAAAACAAAGCAGCGAGAATAACCCGACAATCAGATACGAGAAACCGCCGATCACGTATTCATCCGCGGTTTTCCTGACGGTTCTTGTTTTGCCCGGCATCCTGGTTCCCTTCCTTTCCTAATGTATTACTCTATTGTAAAGTATTTTGTCAAGTAAAAACCGATTTGTCAATTTACAAATACATAATATTCCATCCTTTCCCCTTTGTCAAGAGGTGAAACTGTTTTTTAGGGAAAATTTTTTCCGTTTTTTCCGTGCATTGATTTCATGTGAACTTGACAAATCGCTTTACGGATGATATAATCCTTTACAAATCCGCGGAGAAGGGGGAACTGCAGTGAGAAATAAATCGATCAGCATGGAAGATATTGCGAAGGCCATAGGGGTAAGCAAAAACGCCGTTTCGCTGGCGCTGCGCGGAAAAGACGGGGTCGGTGAAGAACTGCGGGAAAGAATCATCGCAAAAGCGCGGGAAATGGGCTACGGCCAGGAAAAGCAAGCCTCCCAATACATTCTGGCCCTCATCCCCCAGCGCAACACCCACCTGCTGGACGGCATGTTTTATCAGCAGGTTTGCTTCCATATGGAATCCTACGCCCGTTCCAAGGGGTATCTGCTCACCATTTGCAGCGTATCGGAGGAGGAAGAAAAAGCCTGCCGCCCCCATCCCATGCTCAACCAGATGCCCTTTCAGGGCGTGGCCACCATCGGCAACCTGTCCAAGGAATACTGCATGCTGTACCGCAGTTGCGGGATCAAGTATCTGATGGTGGATCAGTACTATGACGATATCCCCGTGGACAGCATCACCACCGCCAACACCTCCGCCACTTATATGCTCACCAAGCACCTGATCGAAAAGGGACACAAAAAAATCCAATATATCGGTTCCCGCAAGCGCACCTCCAGCCTGTTTGACCGCTTGCGGGGCTACCGTCAGGCCATGGAAGATCACGGCTTTCCCGTATTGACCAATTCCTACGTGGAGGCCGACAATCGGGACAACTTGGACGATTATTCGCTTCTGAAAACCGCCTTAGACGAAATGGAAGAACTGCCCACCGCTTTCGTCTGCGGCCATGATGTGACCGCCAAGCAATTGATTGATATTTTGAGCGCCAAGGGGCTTTCGTGTCCCCGGGATTTTTCCGTCGTGGGCTTTGACGATATTCAGATCCCGGAGATATCCCCCCTGAATCTGACCACCTACCGCACGCCCAAAGCCGCCATCGCCCAGGCGTCTATCGACTGCCTGACGCAAAACGCCGGACGCCCGCCTCAAAAATTGGAGCTGTACGGCGAACTGATCCACCGGGGCAGCGTGCGTGACATCCGCTGACCGACCAGAAAAAGGAGAAAAAGAAAATGGCAGTTTTCTATGACGTGATCGTGGCCGGAGGTGGCCCAGCCGGCGTCGCCGCCGCTATCGCCGCTGCCCGAAGCGGGGCCAAAACGCTGTTGATCGAAGCCAGCGGCTCCTTGGGCGGCACAGTTACAAACGGTTCTCTGCCCGCCTTCTGCCCATTTGGCAATACGGATGAACCGCTCATCCGGGGCATCGGTCTGGAGCTTCTGGAAACCCTGCGGGCGGAAACAAAGCTGCCTCCCTATTATCATGACAGGCCAGAAAAGCCGCTCTATAATTGGTTCCCGGTGGACGGGGAAGCGCTGAAGCGCATTCTGGACGAAAAAGTGCTGTCCAGCGGGTGCGAACTGCTGCTGCACGCCCATATCGCAGGATGCGAAACGGAAGAAGGCGTCGTCCGCAGCGTCACAGTGCATACGCCTGGCGGCATGGAATCCTTCTTTGCGAAAGTGTTCGTCGACTGCACCGGAGACGGTGTTCTTTCCGCCGAAGCGGGATGCGAAATTCAGTTGGGAAACGAGGAAAACCTGGTTCAGTCCGGCACGCTGTGCTTTAAAATCGCGCCGTTCGATACCGAACGTTTTATCCGCTACGCCGAAGAAACCGGCGAGGGCGGAAACCTGCTGCACGCCTGCACCCGCGCCATGGCTGACGGCGCTTTCCCGGAAGGAGAAACCAAGGTGGCGGGCATCGCCTTTCCCTATCCGGGCGCAGCCGTGTTGAACTTCGGCCATGTCTACGGGATTGATCCCCTGAACGCGGCGTCCCTGACCCGCGCCGAGGTGGAAGCACGAAAAAAGCTGCCAGAGCTTTTGCGCTTCCTGCAAAACTACGTGCCCGGCGCGGAAAAAGCCGTGATCGTATCCAGCGGGCCTAACCTGGGCATCCGAGAGTCCCGCCGGGTCATGGGCGATTATGTGCTGACAAAGGAAGACTTTTTCCGCCGGGCTGATTTTGACGATGCCATCGCCTATTATTGCTATCCCATCGACATTCACGCACTGCGGCCCGGCGAACAGACCAAGGAATGGAACGAGCTATACTACAACCGGCGCTATCAGCCCGGCGAGGCCTACGGCGTCCCCTACCGCTGCCTCACGCCTAAGGGCATAAAAAATCTGCTCACAGCCGGAAAGATCATCAGCTGCGATCAGATCATGCTGGGTTCCGTCCGCGTGGTTCCCTGCTGCTTCGCTACCGGCCAGGCCGCCGGAACCGCCGCCGCCGTGGCCGCCCGGCGAGATGGTTCTGTCCGTTCAGTTGATCCAGCCGCCCTCCGGGATTCCCTGAAGCGGCAAGGCTGCTTCTTAAGATAAAGAAACGTGGCGGGTATCGTCCTGCCCAGTGTGGGTGTCTGGGAAGCGTTGATTTTCCTGGATATTTCTTATTCTAAAGGGTAACGCTACATAGGCGTTTTCAGACGTTCCCGATAACGGCGCTGTTTTTCCCTGCTTCTGACATTCTTTACCTCAGCGCCGCACGCTGCACAATAGCGCTGCCGGTTGCTGGCAGGAACAAAGGGCTTATGGCAGCGGACACACATTTTCCAGCCTTCGCCTACCGCTCCTTCCTCTTGGAAAGCATCATGCCAGACGGCGGTGTTCAGTTCCGGGTCTGCCGGCTGAACAGCTTTCAGGAAGAAATCGCAGCCGATAGCGCCTTCATGAATTGTCCCATATGCAGGATTAACGACATAACAGGGACATTCATCCGGCAGGCATTTTTATGTGTGCGGGATTTTTCTCGTGCGCTTTCGTTATTGTGGTTTACGAGCAAGCGAAAAGAGGGCAGTCAGTTCTTTCCCACTTTCCTGCATGCCCCGCTTGATCCATTCAAGTATCCACCCGTAAATACC
>JAFSOW010000177.1 GCA_017443165.1 Acidaminococcaceae bacterium
CTTATCCTTGGCACAACCGTCTTCCGGCACAATGTAGGCACAGATAGCCTGACCACGCAGTTTGTCTGGAATGCCCACGACTGCCGCCTCCCTGATATCGGGATGAGCCGCCAAAACTTCCTCCACCTCACGGGGATACACATTTTCACCACTGCTGATAATCATATCCTTCAACCGGTCTACAATAAATATCCAATCGTCTTCATCCTTGTAACAAAGGTCTTCCGTATGAAGCCAGCCGTTCCGCATCGTCCAGGCGGTTTCCTTCGGACGGTTCCAGTAACCCAACATCACGTTGGGGCCTTTCACACACAGTTCACCTACCGCCCCAACCGGCACTTCGTTGAAGTTTTCATCCACTATTTTTACTTCCACATTGGGAATCGATGCTCCGATAGATCCCTGCTTGTTCTTATTTATGCGGTTAAAAGTCACAACCGGCGAAGCTTCCGATAAACCGTAGCCCTCCATAACATGCCGACCAAACTTCTTAGCGAAAGCATCATACAACACTAACGGCAGTGCTGCGCCACCGCTGACGAACAGTGTAAAGTTCGCCAGATCTTCCGGTTCCGCTCCTTTAACGAACAACTGATACATGGTAGGTACACCGCACATGGTGTTCACACGGTATTTTTTAATCAGGCTCATGGCATCGCCAAACTGATACGTTTCCTGAACCACCAGCGTGGCGCCAATATAAAGGTTGCAGCAAACCGAGCATATCCAGCCGAAGCAATGATACATCGGCAGCACACATAAGGCTACGTCATCCTCCTTCATGGGTGTGAGGGACATAAAGTCCTGAGTGTTGTGAACGATATTCCCCTGGCTCAGCATAGCGCCCTTGGGACGGCCCGTTGTTCCGGACGTGTAGATAATAGCCGCGGGGCTCATTTCATTCATTTCATATTCAACCAGTTCAGCGCCTTCCGGTGCCGCCAGTTCATCAAAGGTAAACTGTTTCAGTTCCTGCTCCCAGCCCAGATCCAGCAACGCCTGATTCACATCCAGACGGTTTTTTGTGAGCAGGATTTTCATCCCCGTGTCTTTTACAATATAAGCAATCTCCGGCGCAATAAGCTGGAAGTTAAAAGGCACCACGATGCCACCTGCTTTTACCACGGCAAAATAAGCAGCCACAAAGTCCGGAGAATTTTTACTGAAAAGCCCGACACGGTCTCCCTGCTTTACACCCTGAGCCTGTAAAAACATCGCCCAGTCCTTAACCTTTTTGCGAAAATCGCCATAGGTCATAAATTCGTCTTTAAAAATAAAAGCTGTTTTTTCATCCGGATGCTTTTGAAAAATTTCATTTAATAACATAAACGTACCTCACTTGCCAATTTATTTGCCCTCCGTTACTGTGTGCACGTTGCAGCATATATTTCACCCGCGTCTTGCGTTACACAGGGTAAAGCGAAAAACACGCTTCCTATCTTTTTAATTTTACTAAATATCCGGGTTCTTGTAAACCTCCCGGCCATCTACAAAAGTATGTAAAACCGCAAAATCTTCGTTACATATGGTAACGTCAGCCGCCGCGCCGGGACTCAGGCTTCCGATTTTTTCAAACAGCCCCAGTTCCTGGGCCTGGTTCTCCGTAACCATGCGGACAACTTCCGGAACCGTCGCGCCAGTATTCTTCCGGAAATTTGCCATGGCACGGTTCAGGGTAACTATACTGCCTGCCAGCGTTCCGTCTGCCAGCCGCGCTTCTCCGTTTTTCACAATAACAGTCTGCCCGCCCAGTTCAGAAATACCGTCAGACAATCCACAGGCGCGCATGGAATCGGTAATCAGTTCAAGCCCTGCCACACCTTTCGTACGATATATGAGCCTTTGCACCGCCGGATGCACGTGCAGATTATCCGCTATCAGTTCACAGGTAACAGCTGAATCAAGGGCAGCGCCCAGCAGGCCGGGGGTTCTGTGATGCAGTCCGGTCATTGCATTGCACAGGTGTGTGACATGGGATGCCCCTTCCCTGACCGCCTGCAGCGCCGTATCATAGTCCGCTGCGCTGTGACCCAGGGACACAATAATATTATGGGTCTTACATTGCGCGATAAACTCCTTAACCTGCTCCGGATTTCCCAGTGTTTCCGGAGCCAGCACGACGACTTTGATTACATCGGCATAATCTTTTATTTGCATAAAATCCGCCGGCATAATGCTGTCTTCATGTTGGGCCCCTTTATATTTACTGCTGATGAAGGGTCCTTCCAGGTGCGCGCCCAATACTTTCGCGCCAGGCAACCGGTACTGCTGCATTTTTTCCGTTTTATTATCAAACGGCTCAGATTCCCCTGCACAAGAACAATCCTTTGGATTATTTCCGGAAGCATTCATGTCTTCCTTCATTTCTTCGCCAAATCCCTGCGTAGAAGATGCAGTCCCGTGTTTTTCATCACGACGCCGGGTAATCGGGGTCATGTTTTTGCGGACACGTTCCAGCGCCTTATAGATTGTCTGCATATCACAAGTCATGGTTGTGGGCAGGAACGACGTCACCCCGGTCTGTACCAGGAACCGGCTCATGACCGCCAGCGAATCTTCCGTTGCGTCCATTGTATCCGCACCGCCGCAGCCGTGGATATGCAGGTTGATAAAACCTGGCGCAACATAATTGCCGCTTGCATCTGTTATGTCCAGCGGTTTCCCTTTCCAGCTTTGTCCGTCTGCCCACGCAGTGTCCAGCGTTTCACGGGAGACAATTCCAATAATATTTTTATCAAACAAAAGAGCACAGCCGTCTAAAATTTTGTCAGTTAATACAATACGCCCATTAACAATTGCATGCATAACGATACGCTCCTGAATGTCGTAATAGTAGAAAAACGTGTATTTAATTATAACACAAAAGGCAACCCTTTTGGGATTGCCTTCGTACGGTTTCGCTATGACCGAAGCCGGTAAAACACCTATTTAGCTTTCTTCAGCATATATAACGGGTCTATATTTTCCCCGTCCACAAACACTTCGAAATGCAGGTGGGGACCGGTGCTGTAACCGGTACTGCCGACAAAACCAATAATTTCACCTTTACGTACCTGCTGTCCTGCCGTTACGGCGATGCCGCTCATGTGTCCGTACGCGCTTTCATAACCATTGCCATGGCGGATTTTCACATACTGCCCGTAGCCGCCGTTCCAGCCGGCCATCTCCACAGTCCCCATAGCCGCAGCATATACCGGTGTGCCAATATCTACAGCGATGTCCAGACCCGGATGCCAGTCGAAACCGCCGTTGATGGGCCCCGTCCTTCCTCCGTAGAGGGAGCTGATAACGCCGCCGTCCGTCGGCCACAGATCCGGTAAAATGGAAAGGCGGTTGTTCCGCCCTTCAATAATGCTCAGAAGTTCATGCATATTTTTCTTCTGCCGGTCAATCTGAGATGTCAGGTTCTTATTCTGGGCCGCTGCCACGTCCATCATGCTTATGTCTGCGCCCGGTCCACCCTTTCCGTTATAAGACGGATCTGTTGATTTGGTTCCCGGTGTTGTGCCGATGGAATCAAGGCTGCTGGAAAAATCCCGATCACCGCTGCTCTGGATCACCGCGCGGCGCAGTTTGGTTTCCAGCGTATGGATCTCGCTCATATCCCGCAGCATCTTTTCATTGTCATCCAGCAGCGACTGGATCTTTGCGTCCTGCTCCGACTTATGATCAAGATATTCCTGATACGCCGCCCTATCAATTTTTGAATGATGATACTGCCAGCCATAAAATCCGGCCGCGCCGGCCATACAGATAAATACAACTGCAAAGATCCCCGCCAGCGTCATCGCTTTCTTACGGGTTACGGAAACAACTTTTTCCTGCCCGCTGCCCCCGGGAATAATCAGCTGAATTACCGGCTCCGTATTCACTTCTTCTAATTTGTTATTCGCTTCCATAATCTCACCAGTATTTTTCAGTTTTGCAACTTTTACATCCAACATTTGCAAAACAGTGTACGCAAAACTTTTGACAATTGTATGTCAGACGATTACTCTTTAAACGCACCCAGCCTCTGCCCGATACGCAGAATACGGCTCCCCAGATAGGGCAGGCTTTCCAGGTCTTCTTTCGTAAGGCCTCCGATAGCTGTCAATACTACGCCATATACTATGGCAGCAACGGGAATACACAGCAGGAGAACCCAGCCACCAAGCCCGGATGCCACATACAGGACGCCGAGAATCGCAACGCCCATGACGCCGGCCGAAACCAGCGGCTTCAGGAAAACAGGCAAAGACATTTTATATCCGGTCAGTTTATAAATAAAGTACATATTGATCAGCGCCGCCACACCGAAATCTGCCACAGTAGCTATGGCAGAACCGCGAATCCCCAGCCAGGGGACGGCGGTCAGCGTCCAGTTCAGGCAGACTTTTACCACGCAGGCAGCGATCATATTGAGAACCGGGATGCTGGTACGCCCCATGCCCTGCAGCACCGCCGTGCTGACCTGGTGCATACCTAGCAGCACGATGCCGATGCTCATGGCCTGAATGGCCGGCGCGGCGCCAGGCGCATTGTAAATCAGCCCCGCCAC
>JAFSOW010000178.1 GCA_017443165.1 Acidaminococcaceae bacterium
AGGTTCTGTCTGAATCATGTCCGTAACCAGCGCGATCAGTTTCGCGCTGTCCCGTTCCCCTGCTTCAAAAGCAGCTTTAGCCTTTGCCAACGATTTGCTCAGAATCACCGCGGCGCTCCGTTCGGCTTTGTTCAGGTAGACGTTACGGCTGCTCTTAGCCAGCCCGTCCGCTTCCCGCACTATCGGCATGACACGAATCTCCAGCGGGAAGAACAGGTCTTTTACCATACGCTTCAGGACCTGCGCCTGCTGCGCATCCTTCTGGCCAAAGTACGCCTTGTCCGGCTGGGCCAGATTGAACAGTTTGCTTACGACGGTAGCCACGCCGCGGAAATGGATGGGACGGGTACGACCGCACAGCACTTTTGTGATGTCGCCCGTCACTTCGACCCAGGTCATGTCCCGGCTGGGATACATTTCATTGGGAGACGGCGCGAACAGCACGTCCGCCCCCATTTCCTCCGCCAGCTTGCAGTCGTGGTCCAAAGTCCGGGGATAGGCGTCCAGGTCTTCTGTGGGACCGAACTGCGTCGGATTGACAAAATCGCTGACGATCGTAAAATCGTTTTCCGCGTGGGCTGCCTTAATCAGCGAGGCATGGCCTTCATGCAGGGCTCCCATGGTGGGAACCAGGCCGATGCTTTTGCCCGCTTTTTTGGTTTCTTTCACTATCTGCTGTAACTCTGCCACAGTTTTTACTAATTTCATGTTTCTGCCTCCTGTATCTCTTTACAATATTTTGATAAAATCAGTCTTTATAACTTCTGCCGGTTTAATGGACAGGCTCTGCTTTTTCGGAAATCCTGTATGCATTGCTTTTTAATTCCTCGTCGTAGCGGGGATTCAGGTAATTCACATACAGCCAGGCCAATATGCTGCCGGAAATATTATGCCAGCTGCTGAAGATGGCGCCGGGCACTGCCGCGGCGGCAAGAGCCGGGAAATGGGTTTTGGCGAGTCCTGCTGCCAGACCGGAATTCTGCATGCCCACTTCTATGGAAAGGGCCACGCACTTTTTCCAGCTCATACCGGAGAAGCGGCCAAGAGCAAAGCCCAGGGCGCTGCCCAGCAGGTTGTGCAGAACTACAACGGCCATGATTGTAGCGGAAGAAGCCAGGATTGCGTCGCGGCTTGCGCCCGCCAGACCGGCGATCAGCAGGGAAATGCACATGCAGGACAGAGCCGGCAGATATGCTTTTGCCTTTTCGCACCAGTCCGGGAAAAAGTGACGCAGCGCTACGCCGAAACCGATGGGAATGATAACAATCTGTACGATGCTCCAGAACATGGCAACGGGGCTGAAATCAATCCTCTGGCCGATAATGAGATACGTGAGAAGCGGGGTCATAACGGGGGACAGCAGCGTGGAAACCGTCGTCATGGTTACGGAAAGGGCCAGGTCGCCTTTACTGATAAACGTAATCACGTTGGAAGCGGTACCGCCGGGGCAGGTGCCTACCAGAACCACGCCTACCGTAAGGGCCGGGTCAAGATTGAAGGCCCGCGAAAGCAGGTATGCCAGAAAAGGCATGATGGCATACTGGGCGACCGCGCCTAAGAATACGTCCCGGGGACGTTGCAGAATCAGACGGAAATCTTTCAGTTCCATGGTAGTACCCATGCCAAACATAATGATTCCCAGCATCATGCTCAAAAGCGAAAATCCCGCCAATTTCCCCAGAACCCAAGTGAAAGCCGGAGGGCAGGTCATGCCGCCGATAAAGAATAAGATGATAACTACGCCGAAATACTTGCCGATGAGCTCACAAAACTTTTTCATGTCTCCTCCTTTTCGATACGTCCCATAAGGAACACTGACGCGCAAACGCACAACCTGCGGCTGTGCCTGCGCTTACCGGAGAGCTAAATAAAAAACGCGCATCCGGCAAGATGCGCATACGAAGCCATTTAGCGTCTCGTCCCGGTCTTAAAGATCCAAGCGATGTGTGACATTGTCCGGAATAAGCACGGCGTACTGGTAAAGTTCCCTTTGGGATACCTTCCATGCCGTTCTGATTCCGCGAAGATAATAGCACAAACAAATTAAAAATGCAAGTACATTTTTGGGCTTATTTAGACAGTTTTTAATGATCCGTTTCCTGCATCTTTACGAACTCCTGCCGGGCGATGGACAGGAAACGTTCCGCGATGGGCGTGAACACCTGATACCTTCGCCAGATCAGATACATGGGCGTTTCCAGAACCGGCGAAAGCGGCCGCGCGACGAGCCCGCTGCCAGGAGACGTATCGATCAGTTTATCGAAGGTCAGCAGATACCCCAGTCCTTCCCTGGCAAATACTGAGCCGTTGTAGGCAAGCCGGAAAGAACCTTCAAACTGCAACTCTTTCACCCGTTCCCCGCACCAGCGGGGCAGATCGTTCCGGACGGACTGTTCTGAACAATACAGCGGCAGCCCCAGCAGATCCTCGAATTCAATTTTATCTTTCTTTGCCAGTTCGCAGTGTTCCGGCATCACAAGCATCCACCTGTCAGCCTCCGGAAAGGCAAGGGCATGGTATTTTTCCCGGTTGGGCTCTTCCACAACGATCCCGAAATCCAGAAGCCCCTTGTCCAGCTTTTCCGTAACCTGTTCCGTATCGCCGCTGGTAATATGGTAATGCAGTCCCGGGTACTGCTTCCGGCAAAGGCGGATTATACGGGCAAGATAACAAATCTGGAATGATTCGGCACATCCGAAATAAATGTCGCCGCCCAGAATATCATCTATGGATTTAAACTCTTCCGTAATTTTATCCGCCATGGAAAGCAAGTCTTCTGCATGCTTGCGAAGCAGCATTCCCTCCTCTGTCAGTTCGATGGAAAAGCTGTGGCGGATAAACAGCTTCTTCCCCAGTTCTTCTTCCAGCCCCTTTAACTGTTTGGACAAGGTAGACTGGGAAACGGCCAAGCGCTCGGAAGCCCGGGTCATATTCCCTTCCCGGGCTGTCTCCAGAAAATAGCGAAGTGTACGAATTTCCATAACCGGCTCCTCCCTGAATTTATTATACAACGAAATGAAAAAAAATCATATCATGTTTTGAAATATAACCATTAGCGAATTCAAAACAAACATGATATGATACCCGCAGAGATCAAATATAACAGGCAACGTACCCGCTTTCAGATTCGATGTTCAAGGAAACACTGATTCAAACAGGAATAAGGAAGGAGACGAAAATGAAGTTAAACAAAAAACTGCTGGCAGCCGTATTAATCGGACTCATGACTATGACCGGAAGCGCACTGGCCGCTGAGAACGTTACCGCAAAAGACGCAGGAATTACGAAAGGAACCGCTATGCAAACTGAACAGAAATTACAGCTGGAAGAAAAATGGGACAAGGTTTTCCCAAAAAGCAATAAGGTCGAACACAAAAAAGTTACATTCCATAACCGTTACGGAATCACTCTGGCAGCGGATATGTACGTTCCGAAAAACAGCAGCGGCAAAAAATACCCGGCGCTGGCCGTGGCGGGACCTTTCGGCGCAGTTAAGGAACAGTGCAGCGGTCTGTATGCCCAGACGATGGCGGAGCGCGGGTTCCTCACTATCGCCTTCGATCCGTCCTTCACCGGCGAAAGCGGCGGCAATGTGCGGTATGTAGCGTCCCCGGACATTAATACGGAAGATTTTTCAGCCGCGGTTGATTACCTGTCCACATTGGATAACGTTGATCCCGGACACATAGGCATCATCGGCATCTGCGGCTGGGGCGGCCTGGCCATGAATGCGGCGGCCATGGACACCCGCATCAAAGCCACGGTTATTTCAACTATGTACGATATGAGCCGTGTCACTGCAAACGGTTACTTTGACGCCATGGATGAAGACGCCCGCTACAAAGCAAGAGAAGCCATGAACGCGCAACGCACGGAAGATTACAAAAACGGCAGTTACAAACTGGCAGGCGGTCTGCCCGACGAACGCCCGGCAGAGCCGAAATTCTTCAGCGATTACTGGGATTATTACAAAACGCCCCGGGGCTATCACAAACGTTCCCTGAATTCCAACGGCGGCTGGAATGTAACCAGTGCCTTGTCCTTCATGAACATGCCCCAGTTGAGCTACGCCGGTGAAATCCGCAATGCGGTTCTGGTAATTCACGGAGAAAAGGCCCATTCCCGTTACTTCGGTGAAGACGCCTTCAAAAAATTGAAAGGCGGCAATAAGGAACTTATGATTATTCCCGGCGCCTCCCATACCGACCTGTACGATCAGGTAAACATCATCCCCTTCGATAAGATTGAAAGTTTCTTCCACAAATATCTGTAATAAACCAAACAGGCTGAAATAAAAAGGCGGCAATAAAAACCACCCGTTCAACGGGTGGTTTTGATTTATACTATTCCATTATTTTTGCATATCACATTACATATAAAGCTTTCAGTCTCTGCTTCCGAGTTGAGCCTCTTCCGGTTTATTCGTCAAGCCCAGTTTCTTTAACATCTGCATATCACTGTCAATCGTTGCTGCGCCGGCAGTAGTCAGCATGTTGCCGGTGATGGAAGCGGAAGCCCCCCGCCCCATGACCGTCGCCCCGGACTCCGGCAGGATGCCGCGGCCCGCTGCCAGGCGGATATTGGCCGCCGGATTGATGAAACGGAAGATAGCGATGGTACGCATCACATCTTCCGCCGAAATCTGCGGCATATCCTGCAGCGGCGTGCCCTTGATCGGCATCAGCGCGTTGATGGGGATTGACTCGATGCCCAGCTCCGCCAGGGTCAGCGCCATGTCAAACCGGTCGTCCCAGTCCTCTCCCATGCCGATAATGCCGCCGGAGCATACACACATGCCTGCCTCCTGTGCAATTTTAATCGTACGGATTTTGTCTTCAAAGGTGTGTGTGGTGCAGATATTCGGAAAATTGCGGCGGGACGTTTCAATATTGTGATGGTAGCTGGTAACGCCGGCGTCCTTCAGGCGGCGGAACTGTTCCGCGTCAATAAAACCCATGGAAGCGCAAAGTTGAATCTTCAGCTTTGCGTTCATTTCTTTATAGGCTTCAATAGCTTTCTCGAAGTCTTTGCCCTTTAACGCCCGGCCTGCCGTTACGATGGCAAAGCGGTTCACGCCGGCATCCTGGTTTGCTTTTGCGGCCGCAAAGATTTTCTCTTTCGGCAGAAATCCGTATTCATCGATACCGGTATGGTTGCAGGCGGCCTGGGCGCAGTATTTGCAATCTTCACTGCAGCGTCCGCTTCTCCCATTGATGATAGAGCAAAAATCGACAAGATTTCCGCAGAAATGCTTCTGCAGTTTGCCGGCGCAATCCAGCATCTCTTCCAGGTCCGCCGTCAACAACAATTCTTTGTCCAGATTTTCACGGGTAATGCGGTAACCTTCTTTTACTATTTTTTCAGTCAGCTCTGAAATCGTCATACATAATTCCTCTTTTCTCCGGGTTTAGTTAACTTTATTATGGTTA
>JAFSOW010000179.1 GCA_017443165.1 Acidaminococcaceae bacterium
GCCGATAAACCGCTCCGGTGGCTGAATGCCCTGCAGACACAAAAGGGTCGGCGCGATGTCTATCTGGGAACTGTAGGCGCTGTTGTCCAGGTTTTCCAATGGAGAAAGGTTTTTGGAAACAAAAATCAGAGGGATTGGCGCGATGCTCTGCCGGTCTTTTTCATTTTTGACAAGTTCTGTATACTCCCCGCCGGAATGAGGATTGTGGTCACTGGTAATAATATATAACGTGCGGTCGTCCATCAGACCCGCCTCTTCCACTGCTTTAAAAAATGCTTTCAGTGTGCAGTCCACCCAGTACATTCCGTGAATGCTAACCATCTGATTATCACGGAAAGATTCCGGTGTATCGGCCCATTTAGTAGCATAATAGGGGTAAGGCTGATGCATATCCAGGGTCTTGGTCACGTAAAAGAACTTCTTCCCTTTCAGTCTTTTCAGCTGTTCCAACGTCCGCCGGTACATCTCATCATTATGGAAGCCCCAGCCGGAAGCACCGGAATATCCGGCTTTCTCCAAATCTTCCCTGGCTTCGTAATGCGCCATGCCAAATTGCTCAGTATATTGCCTGAACTCATTATTGTAATAGCGGCTGGATGCGCTCTGGAAGTACCCGTCAAAGCCTTTTGCCTGCATGCTGCGGAAAAGAGAAGGCTTATCACTGCCTTCTACGTCCCCGTCAAACAACAACTGGGAGCGGAAGGTAGCGTTGAGTCCTTCCGTAGTGGGTATAGCAGAAGAATAGTAATTGTCAATACGCGGATATCGCTTTAAAAGAGCATCCAGGTACGGCGTGGCCTCTGCCGGTATTTCTTTATTATAAAAATGGATATAGTCACGGTGTACGGATTCCAGTATCAGCATCACGATACGGTCATAGGCAGGCACCGGCAAGGGACGGGACTGTTTATTCCGCATGACCCCCAGCTTATACATCCATTCCCTGTCTTTCTCCGTCAGCTCTTTTTTCTTGTGCTGGGTATCCCTGATCACCTTTTCCTTGTTAAAAGCCGCCTTGCTGATCACATTCATGGCAATCGGAGTTACCAGCAGATTTCTGTATTCCTGCCGGCTTTTTTCAATCTGCTCCTCGCTCCACAAACCGGACACATGCAGCGCGTACAGCCCCAGCTGGCTTCCGGTAAAATACAGCAGATTGAAGAGAAGTGTACATCCCAGAACTGCCAGCAGCGCCCAGGCAACATTAGGCTTATGCCTTCTGGGTTTTGTTACCCGGAACAGCAGGAATATGGCCAAAACGCAACAGGCAATCTCCGTAAGCTGTCTTTTCGAAAAAGAAGACATGACCCCCTGGATTGCGTAGATGTTAAAGTTACGGAAAAAAACTGCCTGTACATGCATGGAAGTCTGCCAGAAGTAAACCACGTCCATCAGCATCGCTGTCGCACATAACAAATACACTGCAAAATAAAAAGCTTTGTTTTTCTTTGAGGGATTGTGGTGATACCAGACCGCAGCCAGAATTACAGGCACGATATTGTTTATCAGTCCGGCCAGGATTCCCAGCGTTGTTAAAAAATAAGGATCCAGCGCCAGTTTTTGCTGTATATACCAGGCAAAGCCCAGATAGGAAATGCCTAATACTACCGCAGGGAAATAACGCTGCAGCCGGTCCGGGATCCGTTTCCGGCGCAGAAAAAACAAATATCCCACAATCAGCAACACCAAATCACGCAATAAGGCGTTGACCAGCGTCTGCCAATAATCACCCTCGGGAAATGGAATGATACCTGCAAAAAGCTGCCGGGCATGCTCTTCTTCCCAAAAGTAAATGGCGCCTGCAATTATCACAAACAGCAGCAGAACGCCAATACGTCTCCCTTTATGTTTCCAATCCATACGGATACCTGCCTGATATGATTTATACGCTCTATAAAAAACTGTCAGCTGAAATGTTTACACGATTATTCGTCAGGGAATAAACCACAGCGGTTCATCCATGACTTCCAATGTCAATGGTGTCGATGCGACTACGTCCCCGTCCAGTTCTACCGGAAAGTCTTCCAGCAGATTGACAGATTCTATTTCTACTTTTTTCGCCTTACGGCAGAGAACCTCTTTATCAAGGTTCAGTCCTTCCAGCGCGATCAGCGAAGCATACTTCAGGATATCGGCCCGCTTATTGCCCGGAAAAACCGCTGCGTGCAGCCAGGGTACAGTAAGGGCAGCATCCGTAAAGAGATTATACCGTCCGGCATAATAGCGGCTTTTTCCTATAATTACGGAAGAACCTGTATGCCATTCCGTTTCATCATCAAAGCGCACCCGGAACGCATAACGCCAGTTACTGAAGACCAGTTCACGCCGGACCAGCTGGGTACTTTGCAAAACATAGGCAAATTTATTCAGCAGACGTTTCTGCATCGCCCCCACGCTGTCTACCACAAGGGAGTCGAAGCCTACGCTTGCCACTGTCAGGAACAGGCTACCGTTGGCCCGTGCAGTATATAAAGGATATACAAAACCCTTCAAAGCACGACGCACCCAACGTTCCGGTTCATTACGCAGGGACATTTCCTTGGCAATCAGATTAACCGTTCCCGCAGGAAACACACTGATGTACGGGCGGTAATCCAGCTGCAGCATATCTTCCACAAAGGCACGGATGGTCCCATCGCCTCCGGCAATGATCACCCAGTCACATTTTTCCTCTGCCGCTTTCTTTGCCAGTTCCGGCATTTGCTCAAAAAACTGAACATCCAGCAGTTCTATTTCAGCATCCAGTTCCTGCTTAAGCAGCTTATAAACCTCATTGATGCGGGACAACATACTGGCAAACAGCTGCCGGCCGGAATACCGGTTATAAAGGATAAAGACTTTTTTAAATTGTCTTACTTCAATCTGATCCTCTGGTTGCACCGGCAGCCCTCCCACGCTTTACACCAAATTATTCGACCCACACTGTATAAAATAAATAACCTTTCCTCAAGCTCCTGTCCATTCACGGTACAATTATTCCAGCCATTTTTCACAGGCATCCAGCACCTGCTTCACTGTCAGTTCCTTCATGCATCGCATATTGTATTTTGCATCACGACAGTGGTGTTTCATCCCTGATGCACAGCCGGGGCAGGGCGGTTGCGCCGTTACAACAGTGGCCAGCCTCGTATAAGGCCCATACAGTTCCGGATGGCTGGGTCCGTACATAGCTACAACGGGAACCCGCTGGCTGATTGCTACATGCATAGGGCCGCTGTCATTGGTAATAATCAGACTGCAACGGCGCATGGCAGCGGCCAGCTGCCCGATAGAAAGCTGCCCGGCAGCAATCACCGGCTTTGTCTTCATGTGTCCGACCGCTTCCTGCACCATGTCTTCATCCATGGTACCGCCAAAGAACACTGTCTTATATCCCCTGGAAGACAGGGCATCTGCCACTTCCGCAAACCGTTCCGGCGCCCAGCGTTTTGTTTCCACTTCACTGCCGGTATTAAATCCCACCAGTTTATCAGAAGGAAGTATGCTTTTTTCTTTCCAGAATGATTCCGCAAAATCCCTGTTTTCTTTTCCCGGAAAGATTTCCAGACCGCGGTGACTCAATTCTTTTACGCCAAGCTGTGTCAGAACATCCAGATACATGTCTGCCGCATGCTTTTTCCTGTCAAGAGGTGTCAACAAATCAAACCATGGTTTGAACAGCCAGTGAGTGCAACCGGTAAGTTTGCCCGCTTTTGTCATGGCACAGATAAACGAGCAACGTTCATTTGGATGCAGGTTGATCAGGATATCGAACTGCATCTTACCGAGATTGTGGGCGCAGCTTAGTAAAGCCAGAATACTGTTGTCCCTGCCATATTTATCAATGGTAATCACTTCATCCAGACAAGGATTATGCAATACCACGTCCTTCAGCTTTTCATCCACCAGCATTGTGATATGCGAATCCGGCGCTGCTTCCCGAAGCGCCCGGATAAAAGGCGTGGTCAATATCAGGTTTCCCAGTTGCATCAAAAACGTCACCAGGATTTTCTTATGATTTAATTCCACGCCTCTCACTTCACTTTCTTCTTATATCAGTCAAACACCTTTCCCGTAATACCGCAACAAAGGGCAACGTATGAATACGTCGCCCAGTGAACTCTTTTTTATGATGAGGATATTATGAAATTCCGTGTTGTTCACAGTCATGCACAATGCTCTTTACATATTCCAACAGACTGCCACCGGTATACAGATATCCTCGCACTCCGGCGGCTTCCGCTGCCTTTATGTCACGGAGTCTGTCCCCGATCAGAAACGCGTTCCCCGGGAGTATGTTAAAATCTTCCAGAGCCTGTAATATCATACCCGGCTTCGGTTTACGGCATTCACATTCAACATCATACTGCTTAACGGAGGCTCCCGGCAAATGGGGACAATAATAAAAAGCCGCAATTTCGCCGCCAGACTTCCTCACTTCCGCCTGCATCCATGCATGCAGTTCCCTGACAGTATCCTCTGTAAAGCAGCCCCGGGCCACGCCACTCTGGTTGGTCACCACTGTCACCAGAATCCCATGCCGCTTCATCCAGGCAATCGCTTCCCGGCTTCCGGAAACCCATTCCACATCTTCTGCTTTATGAAGATAAGCTTTATCAACATTCAGGACGCCGTCCCGGTCTAACAGACATAACTTTTTCCCAGCCATATATTTATAAACTGTCCTGCCTTGTGTAATATCCGCCGGTCTTGTCCAATATCTGACAGTATTCTTCCACCGCTTCTTCAATATCGGTAAAGCCACCATCATATCCCACAGACAGCAAAGCCGTTTCATCTGCCTGGGTATAACTCTGGTATTTCCCTTTCAGCGCTTCCGGGAAGGGAACGTATTCCAGTTTATCCATAGGCGCACCAAAATGCTTCAGTACGGCTTTGGCAACCGTATTAAAGGAATGTGCATGTCCGGTCCCGCAGTTATAGATACCCTTCAGTTCCGGATGGTCCCAGAAGAAGAAGTTCACTTTCACCACGTCTTTTACATAAACGAAATCACGAATCTGTTCCCCGGGCCCGTAACCGTCGTACCCTTCAAACAGCTTTACTCTGCCTTCCGCCCTGAACTGATTGTACATTTGAAACGCCATGGAAGCCATCTTTCCCTTATGGTTTTCCTGAGGACCGTACACATTAAAATAGCGCAGCCCCACCACCTGGCTTTCCAGTCCATTCAGATAGCGGCGGATATAATTGTCCGTGAACAGTTTGGAGAAAGCATACACATTCAGCGCTTCCTCACACTCCGGATTTTCCGTAAAACCGTGCTTGCCGCCGCCGTAGGCAGAAGCAGAGGAAGCATACATGAACTGGATTTTCCGGTCTGCGGCAAAATGGAACAGTTTCTTCGTATATTCAAAATTGTTTTCCATCATGTACTTGCCGTTGTACTCCATGGTATCGGAGCAGGCACCTTCATGAAAGATGACATCAATTTTTCCTTGGTCGAATATTCCGTCGGAGACTGCCTTGCCGAAATCAATCTTATCCATGTAATCCATAACTTTCAGGCCCTGGATATTTTTGAACTTAACCATGTTAGTCAGGTTATCCACAACAAGGATATCGTCCCTTCCCCGTTCATTCAGGCCTTTTACAATATTACTGCCGATAAACCCGGCGCCCCCGGTTACAATAATCATAATTAAATCTGCCTTTCCGGGTAAAACTGTCAGGATTTATTAACTCAAAACAGCGGTTTAAAGCTTCCGTTCCCGGACCAGACCGGCAATCTGATTTATCAGTCCTGTAGTGGAATAGCCTTCTTCTAATTCAATAATTTCTACTTTTCCGGCATATTCACGCCCTGCCACCTGGTCCGGACGATAGTCCCCGCCCTTTACCAGGATATCCGGGCGAACCAGTTTGATTAACCTGGCAGGTGTATCTTCATGAAAAATGACCACCGCATCAACACAGGCAAGAGACGCCAAAACCCTTGCCCGGTCCAGTTCACGAACCAGCGGCCGGGAATCGCCCTTAAGCCGTTTCACCGAATCATCAGAGTTCAGGCCCACAATCAGATGTTTTCCCATTTTAGCCGCCTTCTCCAAATAGGAAACATGACCAACGTGCAAAATGTCAAAACACCCGTTAGCAAAGACGATCTTCTCCCCGCTTTTGTGCCATATCTGCGTCAAATCCGCAACTTCTTTCCAGGAAAGAGGCCGGAACCCGTATCCCAGTTTCCGCTCTTCATTCAGGAGAGTTTGCAGCAATTCGTCCCGGTGCACAGGATATGTGCCTACCTTGCCTACCACAATACCGGCTGCACGATTAGCCATATACACAGCCTCCGGCAGCGAAAGGCCCCCGGCTACTGCAGCAATCAGGACTGCCGCTACCGTATCCCCGGCGCCAGATACATCAAATACTTCCAATGCGGACGCAGGACTGTGAATAACCGTACGTTTTTCTCCTACCAGCGTCATGCCTTTTTCGCTGCGGGTCACTACCACATTCCGGATGTGATAGCGCTCACGCGCCATTTGGGCAATCTGCAATACGGGACCATCCTCATTGGGAACAGTCTGCCCCGCCGCTTCGCACATTTCCTTCAGATTCGGTGTAATAAACGTACACCCTTCATACTTTTCCCAATGGGGACCTTTGGGGTTTACCAGCACCGGGATACCGTGCGCATCTGCCATACGGATCACCCACTGACAGAAAGAGTCAGAGCACACACCTTTGGCATAATCTGATACGGCAATGCCGTCCAACCCATTTTCTATCAAATCCAGCAGCCACTGTTTGAGCTGGTCCGCCTCATCCGGATACAGACCGCCCACCTCTTCAAAGTCAAGGCGCAACATCTGCTGGCGGGACCCCAAAATTCGCATTTTGGTAATAGTAGAACGGTGACGGGATTTCACCAGACCGCCGAAGTCTATTTTTTCTTTTGTAAACAGTTCTTCCAGAATCTTACGGTTATCATCGTCCCCGGTGACGCTGCCCACATAAACATGACAACCCAGGTTTGCCAGGTTTGCAGCCAGATTGGCTGCCCCGCCCAATACCGAGTTAATCTTTTTCACACGGTTCACGGGTACCGGAGCTTCCGGGGAAATTCGCTTTACTTCCCCGTAAAAATACCGATCCACCATCACATCGCCGATGACTGCAATGCGCTGGTTCTGAATCTCTTCCGTGATAAAAGTAGTACATTTCATGTCATTCATGATCCACCAGTTCACATAAAATATGCCCCATCAGTATATGCATCTCCTGCGCACGGGCCGTCACCCTGACCGGGACTGCCAGGCAGATGTCACAGGCGTCCGCCATTTTGCCGCCGCCTTCTGCCGTCATGCCAATACAGGTAATGCCCTTTTCCTTTGCTTCTTTTATGGCCAGCAAAACATTTTTGCTGTTTCCGGAAGTGGAAATACCGATCAGCACGTCCCCCCGTTCGCCCAATGCCTGAACCTGGTGGGCAAAAACAGTCTCATACCCATAGTCATTGGCCACCGAAGTCAATATAGAGGTGTCAACAGTCAAAGCAATCGCCGGAAGCCCTTTCCTCTCTTTTTGGAAACGGCCGACAAATTCTGCTGCCAGATGCTGGCTGTCTGCCGCACTGCCACCATTACCGCAGAACAAAACTTTGTGTCCTCCCGACAGCGCTTTTTCAACGCATGCAGCACACTTTTCCAATTTTTGGGGCAGGTCAGAAGCCTTTAATCTTTGCAGCGCTTCTAAATGCTCCGTTAAACGTTGTTCGATAATCCGGTTCACATGCTCTCCACTTTTTCTTGTATCATAATATTAAAAAACAAATAAAAAAACAAATAACTTTTAGCATTACCAGCTCAGCAGATCAAATTTAACTGTCCACTCGTTATCTCTGTTGTAATGCTTTTTCTGATATGAAACGGAAAGCACTTCACAACAGAAACGATGGCTCCACGTAAATGTTGTTGTATAATTCCCATGGGTGTACGAACTACTATCCATATTACGGCGGTTAACTATCGTAAATGTATTATGCTTATCCGGCTTCCAGGCAATTCCCATACTCCAGTCTTTTGTGAAACTTGGCTGCCCTTTACTGAAAAGATAACTGGTCCTGTGTTCATTGTGATAGGTTGTCCAAATATTCCATTTATCTGAAAAACGATAACCTAAAGTTCCATGATAAATATTTGTGTTCAAACTGTTACCGTATCGCCGGGTAGTACTGTTATTCAGGCTTTCGTGAATCCACTTGCGACCTACCATCAGATCCATATACAGCTTTTTCCCACCCAGCGGATAAAAGCGGTCGTGACGCAGAAAAACAGCCTTTTCCGTGTGCCAGCTCTCCCAGTTAAAATGGTTATACTTCCATAATCCATGAGTAATATATCCATTAACCGATAACGGCAAACCTTTCGCAATGCGATGCGGCTTCAGGAATAACCCCCAGTCTATCTTTTTATGCAGCCATACTCCCTCATCTAATGCATCATTGTCCGAATCATAAATATAACCGCTGTTTACGCGCACGTAAAAATCTGTTTGATCATGGCGGATACCATAAAACGGCTTGTATTTGGACTTCGAATAGTAATTCTGCTCCATATAAAATGTCGTCGGATTCTTTAAAAGAGGATTCCCGATCGGACGGTTGTACTCCAGAGAAACATGCCAGCCTCTTTCATCGTCCCAACCTATTCGCGGATTGATTGGATTCGCTTTCTTTTGCAGATCATTAATCCATACATCCCGAGAATAGATGTGTTTGCCCTTAACAAACACCTGCACGTTTCGTGCAATAATACGGTCATTCGGAATAATTATAATCGTTTTGGCCTTGACAGAAAGACAGGGGTGATATTTTACTGCCGGACACCTGGTAGCCATCCCGCCCTTATCTAAAATCATCATCCCGTTTTCAATTATTCCGTGAGGTGCCTCGTAATAATCGAATTTGGTATTACGGCGATTTGATCCGGCAGCGCCTTTTATATGGAGAAGTTCTCCGGTTTCCTTATTGAAATTATAATGAGCCCACCGGGAATTGACTGTATTAGCCGGATCCCTTAATGTCCCGCCTTCCAACAGCCATATATCTCCCGTTTTTTCATTACCGACAGCTTTAGACGAGTACATTTTTGTAGTACCCTGTTCCAGAGAAACATTCCCTTCAATAATAAAGTCGCCGCTTTCACTGGAATACCGGGCGTCATTTCCTTTAATAATCAAAGGCAACTTTTTGGCATCTTTTTTATCTCCGGTTTTTTTGTCTTTTTTACCAGACAAAACCGGTTTTCTTTCATTTCCAGCTAAAGCTGCCTGCTTTCCTGTTTTCTTTACGTCGCCATCAGAAGCAGATAACCCTTTATCGTCAGTACTTTTTATCTCCGTCGGCTTTAACGCAGTATTATAATCCTGCTGAAAGTCTTTCTTTGAATCCTCTATGTCAGAATTGGACTTAACCTGCCTGCGCGCCTGATACTCATATCCCGGATACTCTTTATCCTGATCAGTTTCAAAGTTATCATCTGTTTCCGACAAAATCTCTTCAGCCTGCCGGTCAGCTTTTTCCAAAGCAGTCTTCTTCGCAGCGGAAACAGCTTCCTGTTCTGATTCCTTTTTTTCAGTTTCATTTACCGGAGCTGTATTATTTTTACGGGCAACAGGTGCTATCTTCCCGCCTGCCTGTTGATCAGAAACAGACATATCGGAAACTGTTCTCTGTGTCAGCTGCCCGGCAACCCGTGCAAAGGCCTCGCTATCATCAACAGACCCTGCTTTTGGGCGGTCATTCACAATCGGACCGTAGGACTGTTCCAGCGGCGATTTGTATTTATCATAAGAATCATTTCCGTCAGACATCAGTTCATTGTCGGCATAGCCAGGAACTGCAAACATCATACTGGCAAGCAACACTGACGCCATTAACTGTTTTTTCATGGAGTCCTCCACATGTCAATAAATATCCATTAGACATTATAACATAAAATTGCAAAAAAAAATACCAGCGTACTTCTGTTACGCTGGTATTTCACATTATAATTCTGAAATTATCTGCAGGGCAAATGGTTGGCAGACGTTAATTTATCATTCGCGAAACCGCCCTGCTTCCGTTTGAGCTTTTATATTTTCAACTCTCGGCGCCTGCGGCAGATGCCTCCTGGTATACAATGCCGCTGATTTTCTGATCCTCTACTACCTGCACGTAGGTAACGGCACCCGCTTCAATTGTTTTGGATTTACCGGTAACAAAAGCGCCGCCTACAGCACCGATAGGTCCCAGCACAACAATACCACCAATGGTAGCTCCGGCTGCACCAATAGCAGTTTTCGCTTCCTGCTGTGCCAGCTTGCCAATGTAAATGGGAACATGGGTTCCGTCAACTGCGAATACATGGCTGAATTTTACATCAATACGGGCATCCCGGCCAAAGCTTCGGGGCTGTACTACCTTGGAAACTTCACCTACACCCTCAGCACCCTTTGACAGTACCAATACATCATTCACATACAGATTATCCGCTACGCGGAATTTGACCGGGTCGCCGGGCTGGGCTGTCTTGCTGCTTAAGGGAGAAGTAAACTCAATTTTAACCAGGGAATCCTTAGGCAATACCACTGATTCTACCGGAACCTTGCCACCGGCATATGTGGTTTCCACCAGACGATCCAGACGCTGGTTCAGGGAACCACCCTGAATCTGCCCGAACAGGGTATTTTCCAGTTCTTCAATTCGGGTTTTTGCGGGTCCGGCAGTCACTCTGGCATTCAGACGGCTGTCAGCACCGTTCAGCTTCTGCAAAAAGCTTCCGTTGCCACCGTTTGTACCACAAATATATTCATAAGTGCTCTGGATACGGTCCAGAATATTCCGGCCGGAATCCGGCGTACCATAGATGTCGTCTTCGAGGCTTTCCATACGTTCCATCATGGAACTGCTCTGGTGGGTTCCATACAGCGCGGTCTCAATGGCATCCAACTGTTCCGATGCAACCGGCGCAGGGCCTTCCGCAAAAGCAAAAGAGGTCAGCCCCAGACATAAAGCCAGGCCGACGAGCAAAGAAACTAATTTTTTCATTTGTCATCCCTCCGAATAATTACTAATGATACTATAAACAACTATAGATAGAGTTATTATATTTGTATTATAGCATATTTAGTGGAATGTCAACAAAAAAAATCGCGATTTTTAACATTTTTTACAGAAAAAACAAAAAAGCGCCTCATTTTAGATCAAGTCTGGCAAAATGAGGCGCTTTTACCTGTTGCTGACAGGCTCATAAACAACAAGACCGGCTAATTCCCGCTATTGTCCAGAATCATAAAGGCTTCCACATGGAGTGACGCGTCTGACTCCACTGTAATATGGCAGGACAGTTCCCGATTCCAGTCCTTTACTAAATACTGTTGCAGATATTCCGTTTCAAGTGGGTGCGTTACCACAAGAATCTCCTTCGCGCTCCCCTGGCTCTTCAGCAATCCGCGAATCCGACGTTTGATTTCCAGGGCAATGGCTTCTTTAGACTGTACCCGCCCGCTCCCGTTGCACACAGGGCAATCGGAAAACAGCACCGCTTCCAGATTCTGCCTTGATTTTTTTCTGGTAATTTCCACCAGATTCAATACCGTAATATCCTGAATCCGGGGACGCATCTTGTCTCCGGCAAAAGAATCTTCCAGCACAGCCAGAACCTCCTGACGGTTCTCTTCGCTGTGCATATCAATAAAATCAACTACAATGATACCGCCAATATCCCGCAGGCGCAGCTGGTGGGCAATTTCACGGGCAGCCTGCCGGTTGATTTCCATAATCGTCTCTTCCAGATTGTTCTTTCCGCTGTAACTGCCACTGTTCACGTCTATGACAGTCATGGCTTCAGTGTGGTCGATGACCAGGTAGCCGCCGCTGGGAAGTTCAACCCTCCGGTCTGCCAGAGAAGCCAGCGTATCTCCAAGACCAAATCCGGAAAACACATCTTCCCCACTGTCCCACAGTTTAAGTTCCGTACCTTCCGCGTCTTTTATCTCTGCCAGTAAGGCCTGTATCCGCTGAAACGCCTCCGGATTGTCCACAACAATTTCTTTTACATCCCTGGTAAAATAATCACGTACCATGCGCACAGACAGATCCAGTTCCCTGTGGAGAAATGCCGGAGCCTTCGCCCGCTTTGCCCTGGCTTCTACAACATTCCATTCGGCAAGCAGATTGCTGATATCTGCTTCCAAAACTTCTGCTGCAATGCCTTCGGCCTCTGTACGCAGTACAATACCCATGCCTGGAGGTCTTAATTTTTCCGCGAGGCTCCGCAGCCTGGTTCTTTCTTCTTCACCAGTTATCTTCCGGGAGATTCCGATATTATCTGAGAACGGGAATAACACGGCATAGTGCCCCGGAAACGTGATTTCCCGGCTGGCCGTCGGGCCCTTTGTTCCCCTGGGGTCCTTGGTAATCTGGATCATAACGGAAGCGCCCTCTGTCAGGTCCTGGGAATCTCCCAGATACAAAAATGCGTTCTGATCCAGCCCGATATCGATAAATGCGGCCTGTATTCCCCGCACAATATTGCTGACCCGGCCCAGAAAAATACTGCCTACCAAGTGGGCAGACATGGCCCGCTCCACCATAAACTCCTGCAATATTCCATTATCCACCAGCCCCATCCTGACTTCTTCCGGAGTACTGCTGATGATGATCTGCTGCGGCATTGGTCTCCCCTCCTTGTCTGTCTTTTCATCTGATAAAACACGGAACCGTAACTTCCATTACACCGGCAACACAAATTTTCCTTCTGTGCCTTCCGGTTAATATTATCCCTGCTCAAATAACGTGTCCAACATGGGCCATTTATTTCCTATCTCATCCACACGGTACAGGTCCATCCGTTCAATATCTGCCTTTTCTACCGGCAGCTGCAAACCGTACTGTTCATTCAGTGTATTGAGCAGATCCACTGCTTTCATGCTGCCGTTATGGGTGATGCGGCAATGAAAATGCAGCTCTGTTTCCTTTTCCCGCTGCACCGCCGACAACTCGGATATATAAAACTTCACATCTATTCGCTTGACTTTTTCTTTGGCTTTGGGAGCCTGTTTTTCAAAAAACACCGCTTCCGCCCGGTTAAATGCTTCCACCGCCGGCGCAATGTCCCCCGTCCAGGGAAGCGTTACCCGGTACTCCGCACCCCCCGCCACGCTCATGAGAGCCGGGGCGCTGTTCTCCACCGCGTCCACTGCCA
>JAFSOW010000180.1 GCA_017443165.1 Acidaminococcaceae bacterium
CATTGACCATCACCGTCTGGGTGGCCTTACTACCGGCGCGCCGATTTACATCCGGCAGGAACCGGTAGGTTCCACGGCTACGATCATCGCCAACATGATGTGGAACCATGACATAGGCATGCCGCCTAATATTGCGGGCATCCTGTTTGCCGCTATGGTTTCGGATACGCTGTATTTCCGTTCCCCTACTACGACGGAGGCGGACCGGGCAGCGGCCAAACGGCTGGCAGTACAGGCGGGCATTGAAGACCCGGAAGACTTTGCCATGCAGCTGCTGCGGGCAGGGAGCGTGCTGAACACCATGGCTCCGGCAGATATTATCCGCAACGACTTCAAGGAATTTGATTTCGGGGATGCGCGGGTCACGGTGAGCCAGATCAATATTATGGACCGGCAGCTGGCCATGGAAAAACTGCCGGAACTGCAAAAAGCTCTGGACGAATTCAGAAAACGTGAAAACTATGATATGTCGCTGCTGATGGTGACGGATGTGATAGGCGAAGCTACGGACCTTTTAGAGGCAGGCTGCCGGGACAGCGTGCTGGATCTGGCTTTTGGCGACCGGGACGCTGCGGGGTACTATCATCTGCCTGGCGTGCTGAGCAGGAAAAAGCAGGTGATCCCGCCGCTGACGGAAGCTTTTAAGAAGATGGACTGAGGATAAGCATGAAACATTATATGTGTTTTGATATTGGCGGTACTTCCGTGAAATTTGGCGTGGCCGGAGAAAGTGGAGCGCTGCCGCATAAAGGCGAAATTCCCAATGTAATTACCCAAAAAGGTGTGGACGGTCTGGTGGAAAGCCTGGCTTCCGTCACGAAACAATGTCAGCAGGAATACAGTCTGCACGGGATTGCAGTTTCTACTGCGGGCGTGGTCGATCCGGAAAAAGGTTTGATTTTATATGCGCCGAAGTATTTTCCGGGTTATCCGGGCACGGCGTTGGGAGAACGGCTGGAAAAATGCTGCAGTCTGCCCTGTACGGTGGAGAACGATGTAAACGCCGCGGCGCTGGGGGAATATTGGCTTGGCGCCGGACAAGGGGCGAAATCGCTGTTCTGTATTACTGTCGGGACCGGAATTGGCGGCTGTGCCCTGCTGGACGGAAGGGTAATCCATGGCGCGGCCTGCTTTGGCGGGGAAGCGGGGCTTCAGCATATTACGCCGGATAGTACCTGGGAAGAGATGGCGTCAACCCGTGCACTGGTCCGTAATGTGGCGAAGGCAAAAGGAATTTCGGAAACTGCGTTGGATGGCAGAAAAATTTTTGCCCTGGCACAGGGCGGAGACGAAAAAGCTGCGGCTGCCATTGCCAGACAGATGGATGACCTTGCGACTGGCATCGCCAATATTTGTTATATCCTAAATCCGGAACGGATCATCGTAGGCGGCGGCATTGCCGCACAGGAAGCATATCTGTATCCGTTGCTGGACAGGGCGCTGCGGGAAAAACTGTTCCCGCTGGTGTATGAAAAACTGACGCTGCGGTTTGCCGCGTTACAAAATAATGCCGGCATGCTTGGCGCTCTTTATAATTTCTTAATGCGGCAGTAAAAGTATTTGCCTGCGGTCGTGTTGCAACGATTGGCATTTTATAAAAATAAAATAAGTTCCTCTTGACAAATATACCCCTATGGGGTATATTATTTTTGTCCGGGGAAATACCCTGTGGGGGTATAGGAGAAGGATTCTGATAAGCAGTGGCCGGACTCTCACCGGCTGCTGCCGGAATGATGGAACTGCAGGCAGGGAGAAGGCCTGCAGTTCTTCCCCCCTTTTTGTGTGAAAGAAGAAGGTTTGAAAATGGCAAAAGAAAAAAAATCCTGCTGCAATGTGGCAGCGGCTTCCGGTACGGGAGAGACCATGTCCGGGTCTTCCTGCTGTGATTGTGTGAAACACAAATACCGGGATGTTAACAGCAAAGAATACAAAAGCATGATTCGCCGCCTGAAACTGATCGAAGGTCAGGTCCGGGGAATCGAAAAGATGGTGGAAGAGGACCGTTACTGTATCGACATTCTCATTCAGGTCAGCGCAATCCAAAGCGCGCTGAACGCTTTCAACAAAGAATTGTTAGCCCAGCATATCCACGGTTGTGTGGTGGATGATATCCGTAACGGAAAGGATGAAGTAGTAGATGAGCTGGTGGCAGCGGTGAAGAAGCTGATGAAGTAAGATGAATCTGCAGGCAGGTGTTTGTCTGCATAAAGGAAAACAGAGTAACGTAACAAAAAATGCGATTGCAGCCGAACCGTTGCAAGCAGAAAGGCAGTTATGAAAAAAGAAAAATATATCGTTACGGGTATGACCTGCAGCGCCTGCTCCAGCCGTGTGGAAAAAGCGGTGAGCAAGCTGGAGGGAATTGGAAAAGCCAGTGTGAACCTGCTGACCAATTCCATGCAGGTGGAATATGACGAAACGAAATTAAACGAAGCGAATATTGTTCAGGCTGTAGTGGATGCAGGCTACGGCGCCGAATGGGTGGAAACGGGCCACAGCAGTAAAACGAAGAATGATTCAATCGTCGGCGCAGCAGCAGGCAAAGCAGTCGATACTTCTTCTGCAAAAGCAAAAAAACCGGAAGAAAACCCGGCGGTGAAAGCAGCGAGGGAAGCTATTGCGGAAATGCATCACCGGCTTATGTGGTCGCTGGTATTTTTAATTCCGGTGCTGATTCTTTCCATGACGCCTATGTTTGCAAAATTTTTCGGATTTGCGGTTCCGGATATTTTGCAGAATTATTTTTACGGAACCAATAATGCAATCTGGCTGGCTTTTACGGAATTTATCCTGGTACTGCCTATTCTGATTATCAATAAAAAGTTTTTTATCAGCGGATTCAAGAGCCTGGCCATGGGCGGTCCCAAC
>JAFSOW010000181.1 GCA_017443165.1 Acidaminococcaceae bacterium
CCATCGGCGAACGGGCGAAGCTCTCAGAAGCCTTTGCGGAAGAGCTGCGCAGCCGCTTTGTCGGTGTTGCTGTTGTATTATGGGATGAACGGCTTTCTACGGTAGCGGCGGAACGCGTGCTCATCGATGCGGACCTGCAGCGGAAAAAACGGCGCAAAGTCATCGATATGATGGCCGCGGTGGTCATCCTCCAGAACTATCTGGACGGCAAAAACCTGCGCCGACAAAAGTTCTCTCAATAAAACAAGGTGAAGAAACGTGGAAAGAATTTCTTCAAAGAAAAGAATTATCATGATGGGGGCTCTGGCAGTACTAATTGCCATTGCCCTTGTTATTAAATCAGGCGGCGGTGCGGCTTCACGTATGGCCGAGCAGATGCTGGCCCGGCAGAACGTGGTAGCGGGTACGCTGACCTATGAAAAAATCAATGCCGGTTTTGCCGGCGATGTGGAAATCCGGAACCTTGTCTGGAAAGCGCCTAACGGTGACGTGAAGATGGAGATGCCATTGGCCACGGCTTCCGTTAATTTTTTTGATGCGCTGCGCAAGGGTGCCGGCGTTGGCGCCGTGACCAACATCGTCTTTAACAGGCCGAAGTTTTACGGGGTCTATGAAGAAGGCCAGGGGCTGGATCTGTTAAACCTGCTGAAGCTTGCGGGCCAGGAAAATGCACAGGAAGTCGGGAAAAAACCGGAACAGCCGGATAACCCCACCAGTTTCCGGGGCCTGATCGAAGTAAAAGACGGCGAGCTGGATCTGGTATCCAACGGTAAGAAAGTCCGCCTGGACAAGATCAATTCCCAGATGGCCTTTAAACAGTATCCGCTGCTGCGGGCCAGCGCCACGGGTAACAAAGAAAAATGCGACCTGGTCCTGAACATGGATTATGAAAACGGTTCCGCCCGGGTGACCGGGGAAGCTAAAAACGCGCCGGTACCGGATGTGATGGCCATTTATCCGGACATGAAACATATCAAGGTCACTGACGGTGTCGTTCCTACGGTAAAGATTGCGGCTTCCAAAGACCGGGGCGGGTGGCATATCCGTCTTGACGGGAAACCCCGCAACATGGCCGGCGAGTTCTTCGGCCTGCCCTTTACCGACGGGGAAGGAACCTTTACCGCCGACAGGGACATGGCTGAACTGCAGACGATCCAGGCCAATGTAAAAGGTATGCCGGTGACCCTGCAGGGTACCATCAAAAGCGGCAGGGGAACGCCTCTTCCCCCTGTGTTTGACCTTACTTTCTCGGCAAACAATTTCAAAACACAGGCGTTAAGCAAAGGCTTGTACCTGGACGACGCGAGCGTCATATTCTCCGGTAAAGTGACAGGCACCGCCGTGGAACCGAAAATCGAAGGAACCTTCAGCTGCAATTATCTGTACGCGGCGCCGCTGCAAATGAACAGCCTCCAGGGGAATTATGTCTGGGACGCCGGCAAACTGGTGCTGCATAAAGCCGAGGCCATGAGCGCCGGGGCAAAAGTTGCCCTGGATGGTTTTCTGATTCCTGCGGCAGGGGACTATCAGTTCTCCCTGGTGGGAAACAATCTGGATGCGGCCCAGATGACAGATAACCGGATCACCGGGGTGCTGCGGATGAAGGCCGAGGTTACCGGCACCGACAGGGCAGATTCCGCTGCAGGCAGCGGAGCGTTCGCGTTGGAGAACGGACGGTATTATCACACGGAAGGCAACCTGCGGAGTGAAGAAGTGCGTTACATGGAAGGCAGTATCGTCATCCTGAACGGGCAGTTTGGCACAAAAGACGCGGTGATGAAACTGGGGCGCAACAAATACAGCATCGCGGTGGTCGCGGGAGATAAAGACGCAGCGGAGATCCGGATCGGGAAAAAACTGTCTTCTTCTTTGTTTTAAGGCGGGTTAATACCGCATGAATCATAAATCCATAATATTAAGAAGTGTGAAAGATAAGGAGTACGATCATGACAGAAAAAGATGTAGCGGAAGTAATGGAAGAAGAAACCATTGAAACCTACGAATTTACGGATGATGACGGGCAGGATCATTGCTTTGTGGTAGAAAGCAAGTTCAAAGTCGGCAAGGACGACTTTGTCGCCCTGCTCGAGGTGGATCCGGCCATTTTCTCCGAAGAGGAAGAAGAGTGCGGCTGCGGTCACGACCATGCCGAAGCCCATGTCCATGACGATGAATGTGATTGCGGCCACGATCACGAGGAAGAGGATGAAGACGAAGAACCGAACATCATCCTGGCGAAGATTGTGACGGATGAAAACGGGGAAGTGGATATCCAGGTTCCCACCGATGAAGAGTTTGAAAAAGCAAGAATTGCGTATGAAGCCCTGGAGGCATAAAGAAATACAACAACGGAGGTAATGGATTTGTTTAAACGACTGATTCCATTATTGCTCGCATTTACATTAATGCTGGGACTGGGAGCCTACTGGCTGCTGTATTATACCGGCAACAATACGGAGTTCGCGAAGGGGCACCG
Source organism: Acidaminococcaceae bacterium (assembly GCA_017443165.1). Taxonomy (GTDB): domain Bacteria; phylum Bacillota; class Negativicutes; order Acidaminococcales; family Acidaminococcaceae; genus Succiniclasticum. The sequence goes on from JAFSOW010000181.1 coordinate 2,477, forward strand.
CTATCTGGTTACCATCAAACCGGGGATGACCACTGCGGATATTGCCGACCTGCTGCACAAGAAACATCTGGTGAAGACGCCGGAAGCGTTCCGTATGGAAGCGCGGCTGCGGGGTCTGGCCGGTAAGCTGGAAGCCGGTCGGTATGAAATTATCGGCGGCATGTCCAACAGCGAGATCGTAAGCATCCTCTCCAAAGGACAGACCTACAGCGTCAAATTTTCGGTGCCGGAAGGGTTCAATGTGGTGAAGACCGGGCGCAAGCTGGAAGCGGAAGGCCTGGGGGACGCAAAGAAATTCGAGGAAGCGGCCCGGAATTATACGCCCTATCCCTACATGGAAACGAAAAACCCGGACGTGATCTTCAAGGCGGAAGGCTTCATTTACCCCACTACCTACCATTTAGACCCGGACATGTCGGAAAAAGACATCCTGGCCCTGATGGTGCGGACCTTTAACGCGGAAATGAACAAGGAAAACATTCCCGCCCTGGCCCGGGAAAAGAACATGGGGCTGCGTGACCTTGTGAACCTGGCTGCCATGGTGGAACTGGAAGCGGTATTCCCGGAAGAGCAGGCCCGCATTGCCGGCGTGTTCCTGAAGCGCCTGCACATCTATATGCCCATACAATCGGATACGACGATCCAGTATCTGCTGGGCTCCCAGAAAGAAGAGGTGACCATAGCGGACACCAAAATCAGGAGCCCCTACAATACCTATCAGAATCCCGGACTGCCCCCGGGACCCATCGCCTCACCGGGCATGAGCGCCATCAAAGCCTGCCTGAATCCGGAAGCAACGGAGTATCTGTATTTTGTGGCTGAGAAAGACGGGCATCACCGTTTTACCAAAACATACAGGGAACACCTGAAGGCCATCGAAGACATACACAAAGACGACAATAAGTAAGAAGGAACGACATGAGAAAGTTTCAGAAGCCGGAGTTACTGGCTCCGGCAGGAAACATGGAAAAACTCCGCATGGCCCTGTTATACGGGGCTGACGCGGTATATCTGGGGGGCAAACTTTTCGGGCTCAGAGCTTTTGCAAGCAACTTTTCCACGGAAGAGATGAAGGAAGCCGTCCGTTTTGCCCACTGTTTGCAGAAAAAAGTTTACGTCACCGTAAATATTTTTGCCCATAACGAAGATATCAACGCGCTGCCGGATTACCTGCGCAGCCTGCAGGATACGGGAGCGGACGCCCTATTGATCTCCGACCTGGGGGTCTGGTCCGTGGCCCGGGAAGTGATTCCCGATATGCCGCTGCACGTGAGCACCCAGGCGAACACCAGCAACTGGGCGGCCGTGAAAGCCTGGGAAAATCTGGGCGCCAGCCGCGTGGTGCTGGCGAGGGAACTTTCCCTTGCGGAAATGAAAGAAATCGGCAGCAAAACAGACGTGGAACTGGAAGCCTTCGTGCACGGAGCTATGTGCATCTCCTATTCGGGACGGTGCTGGCTCAGCAGTTACCTGACCGGCAGGGACGGGAACCGGGGCGCCTGCGCCCAGGTCTGCCGCTGGGAGTTTGGCCTGACGGAGAAGAACCGGCCCGGAGAAATCTACGACGTGGCCGGGGACGAACGGGGCACCTATATCATGAACTCCAAAGATCTCTGCCTGCTGGCCTGTCTGCCGGAACTGATGCAGGCGGGCATCGGCAGCTTCAAAATCGAAGGGCGGATGAAAAGCGCCCACTACGCAGCCAGCGTGGTCAGCGTA
>JAFSOW010000182.1 GCA_017443165.1 Acidaminococcaceae bacterium
CGTGCACCGCCTTTTGCCTGCAGCTGCAGCACCCTTGCCTGATTCAGACCGCAAATCGCGGCAGCCAACGCGTCCGCCGTATCGTCCGGATTAATTTCTTCACGAATCCCCAACAGTCTCCGCACCATAAAGATAATCTGGTTTTTTTCCGCCCCGCCGGTCCCTGTGACCGATTTTTTTATCTGCATCGGCGTAAACTCCAAAATCGGCAGATTATGCTCGGCAGCGGCCAGTAACACTACGCCGCGCGCCTGGGCAACCGGGATCGCCGTGTTGACGTTGCGGTTAAAATACAATTTTTCAATGGACATAAATTCCGGTTGAAAATGACCAATAATATCAGAAACATCCTGATGGATCTTCAACAGCCTCTCTTCCGGACGCCAGTCCTTGCCAGTCAGTATGGAACCATAGAATACCGGCTTCAGCGTACTGCCTTTCATCTCCACCACCCCGTAACCGCAGATAGCGGTACCGGGATCTATTCCTAACGCCAGCATACTGTTCCTCCAGCCTTCTGTATCAAACAATCTTATTACAATTAATTATACACGGCACAAATGACAAAAATGTGAAACAATATATAAAAAAGGCAGGCTCATTTGAAGCCTGCCTGCTCTTCCTTATTCCTCGTCGTCATCATCCGGCAAGTCAGCGTTGGTATAGACTTCCTGTACGTCGTCCATATCGTCGAACATGTCAATTGTCTTACGGACTTTTTCGGCGTCTTCATCCGTCAGCTGGACCATCGTATCCGGAACCATGGTGATTTCCGACATCACAGTTTCGATATTGTTGTCAGCCAGCGCTTTTTCCACCGCATCATAGTCTTCCGGCTGGGTCACGATCTCAAAGCTGTCTTCATTGGATTTCATGTCTTCCGCGCCGGCATCCAGCGCGATCATCATGACTTCATCCTCATCATAGCCGGCTTCTTTATCAATCGTAAAGATACCCTTGCGTTTGAACATCCAGCCGACAGAACCGGTCTCACCCATATTTCCGCCGTGTTTGGTAAAGGCGTGACGGATATCTGCTGCCGCACGGTTCCGGTTGTCGGTCAGCACGTCCAGCATGATTGCCACACCGGCCGGACCGTAGCCTTCGTATGTAATCTCTTCATATTTTGCGCCATTGGTCTCACCGGCGCCTTTGGCAATCGCGCGTTTGATGTTGTCTTTCGGGATGTTGTTGGCTTTTGCTTTGGCCAGCGCCAGTTTCAGGCGCATATTGCCAACCGGGTCGGGACCGCCCATCTGCACGGCAATGGTAATCTCACGGCCGATTTTCGTGGTTATTTTTCCTCTGGCAGCATCTGCCTTGCCTTTTTTGTGTTTGATATTTGCCCATTTAGAATGTCCGGACATGTTAATTCCTCCAATATATCAGCTTATAAGATAAGTAAATTTAACTATCGTATTATACTATATTTTCCCCTTCATGACAATCATTTTCTTAACATCTGCCGGATTTCTTTACTATTATTTTCACTGATTTAAGCCCGCTGAAACAATTTTTCTTTATTCAGTTATATTCAAATCGGAATTTATCGTATATAATTTAATCAGAATCCCAAAACCGCTAACGATTATAACAATAATATTAAGGAAAACAATTACCGGGAGGGGAATCATGGACATTAATAAAATCAGATTAGGGAAGACCGGTTTATGGGTCACGAAAACCGCAATGGGCTGCCTGCCCATCCAGCGCATCTCATTGGAAGCGGCAAAAAAACTGCTACGCAAAGCTTATGACAACGGCATCAATTATTTTGATACCGCCAATATGTACACCGACAGCGAAGAAAAAATCGGCGCGGCTCTGCACGATGTCCGCCAGAACATTATTATTTCCACCAAAAGCGGCGGCACGGATTACAAAACGGTAACAGAGCATATCGAGCTTTCTTTAAAACGCCTGCAGACAGACTACATCGACCTTTTCCAGTTCCATAATCCCGCTGTCATGCCTTCCCCGGAAGATGAAAAGGGAGCGTATGCTGCGGCGCTGGATGCTAAAAAGAAAGGCTACATCCGGCATATAGGCATCACAAATCACCGGTTAAAGGTAGCACATCAGGCCATTGATTCCGGATTATATGAAACGTTGCAGTTCCCGTTCTGCTACCTGGCAACGGATAAAGATGTCGAACTGGTAAAAGACTGCAAAACGAACGACATGGGTTTTATTGCCATGAAAGGCCTGTCCGGCGGTATGCTGACCAACGCAGCGGCCTGCTATGCCTTCATGCAGGAGCACGACAACGTGGTTCCCATCTGGGGCATCCAGCACGAATGGGAACTGGAGCAGTGGCTGAAACTGACGGATATTAATCAGCAGATGACTGAAGAACTACAGGCTGTTATCGATAAAGACCGGAAGGAACTGTCGGGGAATTTCTGCCGGAGCTGCGGATACTGTATGCCCTGCACAGTGGGTATTGACATCCCCCAGGCAGCCAGAATGGCCATGTTGTTACGCCGCTCACCCTATAAACGGTTCATGAGTGATGAGTGGTATGCCAAAATGCAGAAAATCGAAGAATGCGTACACTGTAACCTGTGCATGAGCCGTTGCCCTTACGGATTGGATACTCCGTCCCTTCTGCAGTATATGTTAAAGGATTATAACGAGTTTTACGCAGAGCATCACAACGATTAAAACAACTTTTAAATTATAATTATTTATCCCGTTATGCAGACTCTTCCGCATAACGGGATTTTACTATTACAAGAATAAAGGAA
>JAFSOW010000183.1 GCA_017443165.1 Acidaminococcaceae bacterium
CACATGCTTACGGGTACGGCGAATATAATCCGCCACCCGGTTTTCAAAGGGAAGCATCCCCGTCACATTAAAATGTCTGGTGCCCGTGATAAGATTCCGCTTATTGGCATTTTCCCCTGTGAGCTGGAACGCCAGCAGATGGCACCGGTTGTACAGATATTTCTTATCTATCTCCTCATACTTGCTGTAACGCCAGCCGGTAGGCTTGACCATACCGAGAGGCCCCCTGGGCCGGATGGGCAGGAATTCCGGTCCCAGCTTGCCGTAAGCGGAGCCGCAGCGCCCCAGTTCGTCCAAAGGCGAAAAAGAATAGTAGGGATTGTTCTTTGCCTTGAATTCCGCGGAAAACTGCGGTTCGTTTCCGTACAGTACAATAAAGGTCCGTCCTTCGCTTTCCGGCAAATTATCCAGTGTCACAAACGGCGCGCTTTGGGCTAAGGCACTGAAATCTGCAGGAGCCCCGGGGAACACTGGGGCATTATGCCTTCTCATCCCGTTTTTCAGAACATCGGCCGCTTCCGATAAGCTGTCCGACTGAACGATACGGCGGCCCCAGTCAAAAAACTGACTGGCCCCGTATCGCGGATAGCCTGCGTACTCCAGCCCAAAAAGCGCCAAAAACAGCAACAGTACCACGCGCAGCAGTACCCATCTTAACTTTTCTGCCAAACGGGTGCCTTTACGCGCCGCCATCTGTCTTGCCTCCCGTCAAAAAAGAGGCGGCTACAGTATACAATTATGCTGTAGCCACCGAACACCTTTTGATTCCCAACGTATTGGAACTGCTGATTAATCACCAGTTCCTTTATTTTAACATGGAGAGAAGTCCCAGCAAATCGCTCCCGTCAAAAGAAGCCTGGTTCTGGGGACGCCTCTGAGGAGCGCCTCCCTGAGCCTGGGACATCATCTGCATAAATCCCATGATGTCCGATGCATCAATCCCGTCACTCAGGTCGATGGGCGGTTTCTGAGGCTGGGCCGGCGCCCGGTTGGACGCAGCGGACAGACTGTTAAGCAATACCGGAGCCAGCGCTCCCAGAGCAGATCCCACCTGGTCGTTGCTCAGACCGCTCTGACGGGACAGGCCGTTCATAACGGAAGAAGAATTGCTGCCCAGGATGTGCTGCAGAATCCTCGCGCCGTCATCAATATCCGCTGTTTCAAACTGTTCCGCTACGGAACCGGTCTCCGTATGCTCGGTCAGGGCCTGCTGAAGGGACTCAGCGCCGGACTTGGTAGAAGCATTAGCCGTCAGAGCCCGCAGCAGGATCGGCAGCGCAGCAGTGATCAGCGCAGCCATCTGGTCGTTATTTCCGCCGGTCCTTCTGGACATTGTATCCAGCGAAGAAGAAGAGGTCATCGATTTTAACAACGTTTCCAGTAAACTCATGATAGCATCTCCTTTTCATTGAAAAATAATAATTAACACAATACTGTTAGTATTATTATACCTTGAACAGTGGCTGTGACGCAAATATAATTTGCGTCAAAAATGTGATTTTAGTTCCTCAAGGGCGGCCTCCATTGTCTGCATGCCATACTGACCGCCGGTTTGAATATAAGAGCCCATTTGCTGCGTCTTCCCTTCCCGGATCAGGTTGCGCAAAGCAGGCGTAACGATCATAATTTCAAAGGCCGCCGTCCGGCCGCCTCTCTTATCAGGCAAAAGTTGCTGTGAAACCACCCCCTGCAGACAGCCGGCCAGTTGGACACGTATCTGCCGCTGCTGCTGATCCGGGAATACATCTATAATGCGGTCAACAGTTTCCACCGCGCTGCGGGTATGGAGCGTAGCCAGCACCAGATGGCCGGTTTCCGCTGCCGTAACGGCAATGGAAATCGTTTCCAGATCACGCAGTTCCCCAACAACGATCACGTCAGGATCCTCCCTCAGCGCCGCCCTGAGCCCGGAGGCAAAATCCACGGTATCGCTTCCAACCTCCCGCTGATGAATCAGGCTTCTGTCTGAAGTGAATCTGTATTCTACAGGATCTTCCAACGTTAAAATATGTACAGCCCTGTTCCTGTTAATTTCATTAATGATCGCGGCAAGCGTCGTACTTTTACCGGAACCCGTAACGCCGGTAATCAACGCCAGACCGCTTTTTAACTCTGAAAGTTTCCGCAGCGCTTCCGGCAATCCCAGTCCATGGCAAGTGGGAATACTGTTGGGAATAATCCGGACAGCAGCGTCCAACCTTTCCATGCTGCGGTATAAGTTGATACGGAAACGGTGTCCGGTAGAAAGCGCATAAGCGAAATCACATTCGCCTTTTATCTTCAACGCAGTACACTGTTTTTCCGGCAGTATCGGCTCAAACAGAGAGAAAACGTCAGGCAGAACACCGCCCGGTTTTGCCAATGCCCCGGCAACGCGGACAATGATTGGCCCCCCTTCACTTATATGCAAGTCGGATGCGTTCATTTCCGCTGCCTGCAGCAACAGTTGGTCTATCCTGCAACTCATCTCACACCGTCCCCATCACGCGCAGTAATTCGTGTACTGATGTAACGCCTTGCATTACTTTTTGTATGCCGTCTTCTTCCAGGGAAGAAATGTCCGGAAATTCTCTTTTTGCCGCGTTCCACAGTTCCGATTCCGAAGCGCCGCAGATGATCTTGTCTTTTAAAACCCCATTGACCGGCAGTACTTCATGTACAGCCATACGTCCCCTGTATCCGGACTGACGGCATGCGTCACAACCGGATTGCCGGTATAATATCAAGCTGTCCGGTTCTTTCATTTCATCCCGCTTATTTCCTTCACAGACCGGGTTTCGAAAGCGCTTCCATTCCCACGTGGCTTTTTCCGCCATGTATTTTTTTTTGCAGGCCGGACACAGCTTCCGCACCAGACGCTGGGCCACGACCCCGCGCAGGGCCGATGCCGCCAGAAAAGGTTCTATGCCCATGTCCAGCAGACGTGTAACCGCGCCGGTAGCTGTATTGGTATGCAGGGTGCTGAAAACAAGATGCCCGGTCAGTGCGGCCTGAATGGCTATCTCCGCAGTTTCCCGGTCACGTATCTCCCCAATCATGATAATGTTGGGATCCTGCCGTAAAATAGCACGCAACCCATTGGCAAAGGTCATTCCAATCTTCGTGTTGACCGCAACCTGATTCACCCCTTCCATACGATACTCAACGGGGTCTTCCACCGTGATGAGGTTCCGCTCCGGCTGGTTCAGTTCCTGCAGTGTCGCGTACAGCGTGGTAGTCTTTCCGCTGCCGGTGGGCCCGGTAATCAGAACTAACCCGTAGGATGCTTTGTACATGGTCCTGTACCGGGCCAGGTTTTCCCCGGTAAAACCCATGTCCTCCAACCGGAGCTGATTCGTTCCCGAATCCAGCACCCGGATGACGATTTTTTCTCCCTGTATTGTAGGAAGGGAAGAAATACGCAGATCAATCTTCTGTCCGCTGTGGGTAACCTGTGCCCTTCCGTCCTGCGGTTTGCGTTTTTCCGCTATATCCATACCTGCCATCAGCTTCACACAGGAAATCAGTGCTGTATGGCGTTCCATCGGAATTCTTTGCGCCTGCTGCAACACCCCGTCAATCCGGTACCGGACCCGGTTACGTTCCGTCCCCGGTTCCAAATGGATATCACTGGCCCCTGCTTTCAGACCCTGTACGATAATCCCATCCAGCAGATGCAAAACCGGTGCATCTTCCGCTTTCAGCTGGTATTGTAACAACAAATCATCTCCTTTTCCTGTATTATCCTGTTTTCTAAGGACACGAGATTATATTACCGGCACTCTCCTGTATTTTAAATATTACATAAAGCCCAATTATAAACTTTTTGTGAACTATTTTTTTTAATTTTGGTAAATTCCCCTGGTTTTGTATAAATCCACATAAATCAGAAAACTATTTATGAACTTTCAGACAACCGCTTTCCTTTTCTCCCCGGCAGCGCTATAATGACATTGTTGCGGCAAACACAGGAAAAATACAGACATTGCGTACGCGCTTTCAGGAGGAAACGCATGCGCGGCATTTTACAAATTAATAAATCTTTTTCCGGAAAACTTACAATCTTTATGGTTTTTTCTTTTTTTATATCGGGATGTAATACCGCTAACGAGCCGGTTTCTGTTCCGCAGGTCACGGGAAAAAAAGAAGCAGCCAGTTACAGTCAGACCAAAAATATACAGGCTGACTCCATAGTGAATACACGTAAAAAGATACCAGAGACACCTGTAACTCACAGTGCCTCTGGTATTTTATTGCCTGAAAAGAAGGCAGACAAAAACAGGATTTACGATTCGACACCGGACGACAAGCATCCGGACGCTGCCATACAGCACGATCCCTTTGCCCTGCCTGAAGCATTGCGGAAACAACAGCATGTTACACAGGGAAAGAAAAGTTTTGCGTCAGGAAAGAATCGTTTTGAGGAATCCCTGAAACGTACCGACGCACAACAATCCGCTGCATCTCCCGCTCCCGGTTCGCAGGAACCGTGCGTTGCCGGCGTCTTTGACAACGGTAAAGAAAAACTCGCATTGCTTCACTGGCAGAGAATCCAGGGGGCTTTCCGCCGCGGCGAATCCTTAGGGAACGGATATTACGTAAGGGAAATCACAGCAGCGGCTGTATCGCTTTATCCGGAAAAGAGTGGTTCCGGTATGAAGCCTGTTACGCTGACATTACAACAATAATGGTATACAAGGAGGGTTATAATAATTGAATTATCCATTCAAGATGAATTTGTTTTGTGTTTCAAATGTTTTTATCACCGGCTTTGCTTTTTTCCTCGTATTTGCCCTGACAAAACCTGCCGGCGCCGGAACTCCTGCCAGACCTTTATCCGCTGAATCCTTTACACAGCATGTGGCGGAACAGCATAACAGCAAACCGGAGTACAGGCAAAATGAGAATTCCCTGATTTCCCTGTCTGTAAAAAACGCTTCTCTTAAGGAAATCGCGGCAGCACTGACAAAAATGTCTGGAAAAAACGTGATTGCCGACACAAAGGTTCAGGAACCGGTAACGTTACAGTTGGAAAACGTTTCCCTGCATACCGCATTGGAAACCCTGGCTGCCGTACAGGGCCTCACTTATACGGAAAACGGCAGCGTAATCCTCATA
>JAFSOW010000019.1 GCA_017443165.1 Acidaminococcaceae bacterium
GTTTTGCCGGAACCGGACACGCCCGTCACCGCCGTCAGCCTGCCTTTGGGAATTGCAACGTTCAGCGCGTGCACGGTGTGGATCGGGCACGTCTCCATGCGAATCGTTCCCAGGCGGAACACGTCCGCCGCTTTGGCGCGTCTGCGTATCTTCATATGCCTGGTATCTGCCAGAAAAGGCGCAATTTTGGATGCGCCGGCTGCCAGAATCTTTTCGATGCTGCCCTGGGCCAGAATTGTTCCGCCCTGGGTACCGGCCAGAGGCCCCAGCTCGATCATATGGTCTGCCTGTTTCAGCACCCGGACATCGTGGTCCACCAGCACCACGGAGTTGCCGTCGGCAATCAGGCTGTCCACCACGTTCATCAGGCCGTCAATGTTAGACGGATGAAGCCCGATGCTGGGCTCGTCCAGTACATATAAAACGCCCGTTGTTTCGTTGCGGACAGCGCGGGCCAGCTGCACCCGCTGCCGTTCACCGGTAGAGAGTGTATTACTGGCCCGGTCAAGGGTCAGATACCCGAGGCCGAGGTCAAGTAACCTTTTGGCATTGTCCAAAAACGACTGGATGATGCTCTCCGCCATGGGACGCATCTCCTCTGGCAACGTTTCCGGTACAGACTGCACCCACGGGATCAGATCCGCCAGCGTCATAGCTGTCGCTTCCGCCAGATTCTTTCCCGCCAACGTTGTGGAGCGAACTTTCTCTGAGAGCCTGGTGCCGCCGCAATCAGGACAAACGGACTCGTGCAGGAATTTTTCCACCCGTTTCATTCCTTTTTCGTCTTTGACTTTGGCCAGCGCGTTCTCCACTGTATAGACAGCATTATAATAGGTAAAATCCATCTCCCCCGCCATGTTCGTCTTCTCGTTCATATAGAGAAGATGGTGTTTTTTGGCCGGGCCGTGGAACACGATTTCCTTTTCTTTCGGCGTCAGCTCGCGAAATGGGACATCGGTGCGCACGCCCAGATCCCGGGCGATATCCTTCATCAGGGACCACATCAGGGTCTGCCAGGGCGCCACAGCGCCCTCGTCAATAGTCAGGGAGTCGTCAGGCACCAGTGAATCTTCATTCACGGTGCGGATTACGCCCGTGCCGGAACAGGAAGGACAGGCGCCTTCTGAATTAAACGCCATTGCTTCCGCGCCGGGACCGTAAAACTCTTCACCGCAGATGGGACATTTCGTAGGCAGCATCAACGCCACATTCATGTCCGGCGGGCAGGGATGCCCGTTGGGGCAGCAATGACTTCCCAGCCGGGAGAAAAGCAGTCGCAGGCTGTTCAGCAGTTCCGAAGCCGTTCCGAATGTACTGCGGATGCCGGGAATGCCCGGACGCTGGTGCAGGGCCAGCGCAGCCGGAACATGTTTGATTTCGTCAACCTCTGCCCGGCCGGCCTGGGTGATGCGTCGCCTTGTGTAGGTGGAAAGAGCTTCCAGATACCGTCGCGACCCTTCTGCATACAACGTTCCCAGCGCCAGTGAGGATTTTCCGGATCCGGAAACGCCCGCAATGGCCACCAGCTTGCCGAGAGGAATGTCCACGTCAATGTTTTTCAGATTATGTACCTTTGCCCCGCGGACGATGATATGCTGCGGAGCCGTTCTGTTATCTTTCATACTGGTTTTGCTTTTCCTTTTCTCTGCTCTTGCATTTTTTACATATATTACTTTACTGTTACTATAACATACTGTTACCTGCTTTTACAAAAAAGAATCCGGACTAATTTTATGTAATCTTTAAGGCCTACATTGCAGATCCGGAATAGCGAGGTCGCCGGATAAAACAAAGCAGCAGCCGTACCCTGAAAAGTACAGCTGCTGTATTTATTACATAACAGTATTCCGGAAATACCGGAACGTAATCAACACCGTTTTGCTTTTGCCATTGCGTCGGTACTTGTCTGGTTTGCCTTTTCCCTGCCGATATCCGCAACAATGCGGTTATGTCCGTCTACCATCACAACTTTGGGCTCGTTTTGTTTCGCCTCTTTGGCATCCATCAGACCATAGGCAATGATGATGACAACGTCGCCCACCTGGGCTTTTCGTGCGGCAGCCCCGTTCAGGCAGATGACGCCGCTGCCCCTTTTTCCGGCAATGGTATAGGTTTCCAGCCTTTCCCCGTTATTGTTATTCACTATCTGGACTTTTTCACCGGGCAAAATGCCCGCCGCGTCCAGAAGATCCGCGTCAATGGTTATGCTTCCCATATAATCCAGCCGCGCCTGGGTTACCACAGCGCGATGAATTTTACCGTGAAACATAGTATAAAGCATTCGCTTATCCTCCTGGCAGTTTTCTCTGATTTTGCTAATTTGTTTTTCTAATTTGTTATTCTAATCTGTTTTATTAACCTGCTTTTTCTGCTTCGCTATTTTTTATTTTTGCAGAATGATGTTGTCGATCAGGCGCGTCGTGCCGAATTTCACGGCCACGGCCAGCAGGTGATCTGTCGTAACCGTCTTTTCCGCAGGCGTAAGATCCGGAAGCTGATACATTTCAACATAATCAATGTTGGACAAA
>JAFSOW010000020.1 GCA_017443165.1 Acidaminococcaceae bacterium
AAATCGTCAGCGGCAAGGGAAGCATTGCCAAAGATACAGACGGTAAAGAATACATCGACATGGGCTCCGGCATCGGGGTTACCAGCTTCGGCATCGCCGATGACGTTTGGAAACAGGCGGTCATCGACCAGCTGGGCAAGGTGCAGCACATGTCCAATCTGTATTACACGGAGCCCTGCGTGAAACTGGCGGAGCTGCTCTGTGAGAAGACAGGCATGAAGAAAGTGTTCTTCAGCAATTCCGGCGGGGAAGCCAACGAATGCGCCATTAAGGTGGCGCGGAAATACGCGGCGGAGAAAAAAGGGCCGGAGTATTACACCATCCTCACCCTGTGGAACAGTTTCCACGGGCGTACCCTCACTACCCTGGCCGCAACCGGGCAGGACCATTACCACGAACTGTTCCAGCCCCTGACTCCCGGTTTTGTCCATGCCACGGCCAACGATCTGGTCAGCGTGCAAAAACTGGTGGAAGCGCATAAAGTGGCAGGCATTCTGATTGAGTGCATCCAGGGCGAAGGCGGTGTGAACACGCTTACCCCTGAGTTTATTAAAGGTGTGGATGCCATCTGCCACGAAAACGATATCGTGTTCATGGTGGACGAAGTGCAGACCGGCAACGGCCGCACGGGCAAATTGTATTCGTATATGAACTTCGGCGTGAACCCGGATGTGGTGACAACGGCTAAAGGCATCGGCGGCGGCCTGCCCCTGGGCGCCTGCCTGATGGGCGAAAAAGTGGAACACGTGCTGGGACACGGGGACCACGGATCTACCTTTGGGGGCAACCCGGTGGCCTGCGCGGGGGCTGTGAGCATTATCAACCGGCTTGATGATGCGTTTTTGGCGGAAGTACAGCGGAAAGGAAAAATCCTTTTCAACGCGCTGAATGGGGCCCCCGGTATCGAAAAGGTTACCGGTCTGGGCATGATGTGCGGTGTGAAACCGGTGAAGCCTGCCGCGGATGTGGTGAAAAAATGTATTGAAAAAGGTGTGCTCTGCCTGACGGCCAAGGACAAGGTCCGCCTGCTGCCGGCGCTGAATATGCCGGAAGAGGTTCTGGTGAAGGCAGTGAATATTATTAAAGAAGCGTGCGCGGAATAAAGTACAGAAATTTAAACGGCCTGCAGATTTTCTGCAGGCCGTTTTTCACGGTGGGTTTTCAAATACATGTTGCTTATTCTTTTACGATCTTTGCATCAGCAGCATTCTTTTTTACGGAAGCAATGCCATTCAGGCAGCTCTTCATCGCTTTATAGCCTTCGCTTACGGCGATAATCTGGCCATTGGTTGCTTTCAGACGGAAACGGAATTCGCCGGCTTTGTCCGCGTATACCTCAAATTTCGGATGTTTTTCAACTTTGAAGCCTTCTGCGGTCTGGTCTTCGATTGCGGCAATGGGCGCATTTTTTGCTACACTTGCAATGCCGTTTTTGCAGCCGGAAGCGGATTTGTAAACTTGAGAGGCCGCAATGATTTCGCCATTGTTGGCTACGAGGTTAAAGCGCATACCTGCTTTGGACTCTTTTACCACAAATTTTCCCATTTGAATTGCCTCCTTACATATTATATGGTCCCCTATGCTCAAGATACCACGATTCAGACCAAAATTCAAGAAAAATCTGCGGATTACAGCATAAATTTCCGCAAGTCTGCCGGCGTCTTGGGAGAAAGCAGCGCAAAGGGGATATCCAGCACGGTGAAAGCGCCGCATTTTCCCTGTTCGAAATGTAGCCGGTACATGGCCCGGGCAAAGGCTGTCAACACGCTGGAGGTGAATTGCGGGTTGCTGTCCAGCTTCAGGGAGAATTCCATCACATGGCTGGTGGTTTCATCTGTTTTCCCGTTGCGGAATACGAAACCGCCATGAGGGATGCCGCTGTGGTTTTTCGCGAATTCTTCTTCTGAAATAAAATGTACGGTGGTTTTGTAGCCGACGAAGTAGTTGGGCATGGTCTTAATAGCTGTTTCAATAGCCTGCAGATCGGCGCCTTCTTCCGGTACCACAAAGCATTCCCGCAGGTGCATTTCGTTGCCGGGGGCATCCGTGCCCTTGCCGCTGCGGACGGCTTCCAGATATTCTTCTTTGGGAATGGTATACTGTTTGCCGTTCTTTACGCCGGGGATGCGGCGGATGGCGTCGGAGTGGCCCTGGCTTACGCCCTTGCCCCAGAAGGTGTAGCTCTTTCCCTCCGGCAGCACGCTGTCGCCCAATACCCGCAGAAGGGAGAACAGGCCCGGATCCCAGCCTACGGAGATGATGGCGGCAGTGTTGTTTGCTTTCGTTACCGCGTCCATGTTTGCGAAATGCTCCGGAATGCGGGGATGGGTATCGAAGCTGTCAACAGTGACAAAGTGCTGCGCCAGTTCCGGCACCTGGTCGATCAGGTCCGTGGCGGAACCGCCGCACAATACCATAACGTCGATTTTATCCTTATATTCCAGTACATGTTTTAAGTTGATGGCGGGAACACCGCTTGCTGTGCCGGGAAGATCTCGGCGGGAGAATATGCCCACCAGTTCCATGTCTTCTGCCCGGTTGACTGCCAGTTCCACGCCGTGACCCAGATTACCGTAACCACAGATACCGATTCGGATTTTTTTTGTCATAATAAAATAAGCTCCCCTCTGTATGTGTATTCAAAGCCATTGTCCCCTGCCCTGATTTTTTACACGGGCTTCCGTTTGGAAACGCAGATACCGTGCGTTTGTGTTCATGCAGACAGGCAACCTGTTGGTTCTTATAATAATGTATCAAATTTAGGCGATTTTGTGAACATTTTTATAAAAAATTTACCAAAAAAGTGTGTCTGTGATATAATTACTAACTAGAGTACAAATTGCTAAACATTTTCTTAGAAAGGGGTGTGAGTTATGGATCTGGATTATCATTTTGGGACAGTGTATGTGCTTTCACGCTGGGCTGATTTTGGCAGCTTCAATTCCCGGACCATTGCAGCCAGTTCCCAACTCGTGGATGATAATTTTGACACTACGCCCTTTTCTGATGCAGAAGAGAAAAAGAATATTGCCCGCGGAATACAGGTACGGTATTCCTGCCAGAACGTGTGGGGCAATATTTCCGGCAAGGGTAACGAAGACATCTGGATTCCTTTCCATTTTCTGCCGGGATTGCAGGGGGAAACCGAAGCCGAGAAGCTGGTATGCAAAAAGCACAGCGTAATGGCCAAACGGTTGAAATACAGATTATACGATACCAAGCTGGACAATTCCAACTATGTGTTCCGCCTGGGCGTGGGGATGCATGTGCTGGCAGATACCTGGGCCCATCAGGAGTTTGCGGGTATCAACAACGCGGTGAACCAGGTGAAGGACCTGCTGTTTTCCACCCAGGGAAGCATGGTGGAAAAGATGCTGGACGAAATGCTGGATTCTACTTTTCTCAGTAAAGTGCTGGACCTGGTGATGCCCCTTGGTCATGCGGCAGCAGTGCACTGTCCGGATATGCCCTATCTCTGGTGGAAGAGCGGGGAACGTTTTACCGGCGGGCGCAAGAACTGGGATGAGTTCATGGACGCTTCGGAAGAATTGTATGCGATCCTGCAGCACGTCAGCGGTGTGCCGGAAACAGGGCTGACCATGGAACAGCGGGATAAGCTGTTCGAATGTTTCAAGGGCTTTCAGTCGGAGAATATAAACAGGCGTTATGGATTCTGGATTGACCGCATCCGGGAAAACTTCTTTGAATTTAAAGATTTTGATGAAGGTGACCGGAACGTGGAATACAGCATCGGCCTGATTTTAGATGACATGAACTGGCGCAAGCAGTTCTATGATGAAATCAACGACCATTTCTTCTGGGTGAAACAGCAGCTGGAAGAAAACGGCATTGAACGCCTGGGGAAAAAATACAAAGGGTATTGATGAATTATTAAAATCAAATAAAAAGAAGCGTGCAGGGTTTCGCAAAACCTGCACGCTTTATTATTTTTGTTTTCCTGCGTTACGGTTTAGTATCGGCACTGCTGACAGGATTAACACAATGCCCAGAAGCTTTTGCCATGTAAAGGTTTCCCCTAAAAATAGAAAGCTGACGATGGCGGCCACTACAGGCTCGATGGTTGCCAGGATGGCGGCGTGGCCGGCTTCCAGTTGTTGCAGGCCCCGCATGTATAATACGTGAGGCAAAACACAGCTGATTACACCGATCCCAAGGATGCCGGTCCAAACGGTTGTATCGCTGAACAAGACGATTTTTTCGGAAAGTCCGGAAAGCGGTAAAGTAAAGGCAGACGCAAAAATAAAACACCAGAGACTTACGGTGAGAGGGGAGTATCTTTTTGTTGCGGGTTTGCCGAAAATACTGTACAACGCATAGCCAAAGCCGCTGGCAAGACCGTAGAGTATCGTTTGGCGGCTGATAATAAGATTGCCGGCAAAGGCGCCTGTGATACAACCGCAGCCGATGAATGTAACAACTAATGCAATGATTTTTTCTTTTGTAAGTTTTTCGTGGAACAGGATCACGGACATCAGCATAACAAAAGCCGGGGCGGTGTAAAGCAACAGGGCGGCGACGGCCAGGCTGCCGCCTGTGATAGCATTAAAAAAACACCAGCTGAAAAAAACCAGCCCCACCACACCGTTGCCGAAGAACATCCACCGGTCTTTGGACCGGATATAAAACAGACGTGTATCCGTATACAAGATGATCAGGGCCGTAACCAGCATGGCGATGGTCACGCGCAGAGTTGTGATCTGCAGTGGCGCAAAGCCTTTGGCAGCCAGGATATTGACAAAGATTCCGATTAAACCCCAAAGGGTTCCTGCGCCTATTACGGAAAGGACCGCAGAGTTTTTAATTTTATTATAGAACTTCCTTTAAAAAATATATAGAATAATTAATCTTGCAACAGGACAAGGCATCGCAAGCACTACCGGGATTTTGCTCATGCCTTTTCTATTCTATATCATCATACGCATCCAAAACGTTGTAAAGCGTTCCGTTCAATTTATATTTTAAAACAACGGAAAGGTTGACATTTTCCAGGGCATGAAAAATGTTGTCCGGAACCTGCGGGTTTTCTGCTGACAGTCTGGCAATCAACTGTTTAATCTCCTGCCGTTTGGACGGGGCGGGATCATCCGGGTTAGCGGCGGAAATCTGTTCGGTAAAGCGGCAGGCACACTGTAAAAACTCTAAATGATTTTCGTCGCGCCAGTTCTTGATATCGGTTTCCCGCACGTAGTACATGGGGCGGATCAGTTCCATCCCGGCCCAGTTGGCGCTTTTCACCTTGGGCATCATGGTACGTATCTCACCGCCGTAGATCATGCTCATGAGACTTGTTTCGATGATGTCGTTAAAGTGATGGCCCAGTGCGATTTTGTTGCAACCCGCTTCCTGTGCATACCGGTACAGAAAACCCCGGCGCATTTTGGCACACAGGTAGCAGGGATTCTGTTCTACATGAAACACCGCGTCGAACACTTTTGTGTTAAAAAAAGTGATGGGAATATTAAGCAGCGCGGCGTTATGTTCGATTTGCTGCCGGTTTCGTTCCGCATAGCCCGGATCCATGCTGAGGAACTTCACTTCAAAGGGGATTTTGTTCCTCCGCTTCAGTTCCTGGAAAAGCTTTGCCATGAGCATGGAGTCCTTGCCGCCGGAAATGCAGACGGCGATTTTATCATCGGGGCGCACCAAATCAAAGTCACAGATGGCCTGGACGAATTTGTTAAAAATTTTATGCTTGTATTTTGTCCGCAGGGAAGCTTCGATGTGTTTCAGTCGTTGTTTATCCGGAAAATATGACGCGTCAGTTTCCTGCAAGTTGTTGTTCCCGCTTGTGTTGTCCATTTTCTTTTCCTTTGTTCGCTGCAATATATCTTTTATAGTGTATCATACAATATAATTAATTATAACATAAGTTGCTGCCGGTCAAAATATCAGCTTTTTTTATTTATATAGATGAAAATGTGTTATAATCAAATTGTACATGATATAACCAGTTACGGTGCTGATATCATGCAGTTAATATTTTATAATATATGGGGGATTACTGATGCAAATTGACAGAGGTACGAGAGCGGAAGTAAATCTGGATGCAATTGCCAACAATATCCATGCAGCCAGAAAAAATTTAAAGGACACGACAAAACTTTGCGCAGTCGTCAAGGCAAACGGATACGGTCACGGCGCGATTCCTGTGGCAAAGGCCTGCGATGAGGCAGGAGCAGACTGGTTTGCGGTTGCTATCCTGCAGGAAGCGGTGGAACTCCGGGAAGGCGGGATAAAAAAACCAATCCTTGTGCTGGGTGCCATGCCGGCCCGGCCGGATATTGCGGATATCTGCGTGAAATTTGATATATCCCATGCAGTATTCGACGAGGAACGTCTGAATCTGTTAAATGAAGCCGGAATTCGACAGGGGAAAAAGGCAAAGATACATATAGCGCTGGACACGGGCATGCATCGGATCGGCGTTAAAATTGAAGAGGCCGCGCAGTTTGCGCTGAAGGCAAAAGCATTGGAAGGAATTGAAATTGAAGGAGCGTTTTCCCATTTTTCCCATGCAGACGCGGATGACAAAAGCTATGCCGCTTTCCAGTTTGCGCAGTACACCAAAGCTGTAGAAACCATTGAGGCAGCTGGTGTGAAGATTCCCATCAAGCACATCTGTAACAGCGCCGGTATTGCTGAACTGCCCCAGTATCAGATGGATATGGTCCGGCTGGGCATCACGCTGTACGGGCCTCCTGCGTCAGACGCCAGGGAGGCGTACAAAGATTTCCGGCCAGCCATGATACTGAAGACCCAGGTGGGTTTTGTTAAGAAGTTGCCGGCAGGCCGTGATATAAGTTACGGAAGAACTTACACGACTAAAAAGGAAAGTGTCATTGCCACGCTTCCCATTGGTTACGCGGACGGAGTCAGCCGCCATCTTTCCAACGCAGGTTATATGGTGGTACGTGGGAAAAAAGCACCGGTAGTAGGGCGTATATGTATGGATCAGATGATGCTGGACGTTACGGATATTCCGGGCGTAAAAACCGGAGATGACGTAATAGTATACGGTGGCCCGGAACTGCCCACGGAAGAAGTAGCCGCTATTGCCGGCACAATCCCTCATGAACTGTTCTGCACACTGAGCCCCCGGGTGCCCAGGGTGTATATTCGGGACTAGAAACGGGATGTCAGTGAATATATTGCGCGCGAATCTATAAGTCGCTTATATTCATGGATTGGAAAAAGGCAGACAAGGAAACAAGAGAGAAGCAGGACTGCTCCTGCTTCTCTCTTTCTTTTTTACAACAGTTTTTTATAGTCTGTCTTTTTTGTTTCAGCGTTTTTCGATATATTCTCCGTTTTTGTTTTTTGTATCATAGAATGGCAGTCTGATATACCGGTATTCAAAGCAGCAGGGTTATTCCCGCGCTGTCAGTTTAAAAATCTGAAACGGCATATCATACGGTGTTTCAGGCTCCGGTGTCCTGATAATACGGCAGGTTTCATTGAAAACCATCATACGCTGTCTTTCTGTGTCATATGCCGGCCATAACGGAAGGGTATCGGCATCCGGCCGTCCTGTTTTAATAAAATTGATAAAAGCGGCGTGCATTCTTTCAGATAACCGATGGTGTTCAGCTGAAGAATCCAGCCCGGGGAGGTTTGTATCATGCCCCATAAGAAACTGTGTTTCTGAGGTGTGGCAGGCTTTGTACGGCTGTCTGTCCCAGTCGAGACGGTAAAGAAAAACGTTTTGACCTGCCCCGGCACAGGCCTGTGCCATACGAACAGCAGGAGCCCGGTAAATATATTCGCTTAACAAATGGATGAAATTATCCTGAAAGGAATCGTCTTTCGGGATTTTGGCATAATCCTGCAGCACCTGCTGTGCATTTTCACCAAACAACCGATATGCATGGGACAACGTCAAATCGTGGAAATGATAGATATACCAATACAAACTCATTTCATCCCGGTTTGTTCCCAGTAATATCCCGATATCCCGGCAGGCTCCGTCAATAATAAGTTTCAGGGCGTCATCAGAGGGGAAGTTGATGCCGTCGAAAACGGGACCTACTGTATGCAGGTTCAGACCGGTAAAAAGATTTTGCTGTGCTTTAAGAATTGTTTCCCAGGGAAGATCCAGTAATTGCGGGGCCGTGTCTTTTGTCAGTCCGGCATCTTTCATAAAACGGTGTGTAATTTGTTGCGCCGTAACCCTGTCCCGGATGCATTGGGCGGCGCCGCTGCAAAGAACCGCTCGCCGGAACAACCCCCGGGCTTTGGGCATCAGGGTAAGTGTTGCACAAAGCTTTGCACCGGCGCTTTGCCCCATAATGGTAATATTATCCGGATTCCCGCCAAAGGCAGCAATATTCTGTTTTGTCCAATTCAGGGCTTCAATGATATCCAAAAGGCCGTTGTTGCCGCTTTGGCAATATTCTTCGCCTAAATACCCGCTGAAATCCAGAAATCCCAATGCGCCAAGCCGGTAATTGGCAGCCACGACAACCAGCCCTTCCCTGGCAAAAGCAACGGGGTCTATCCCCATGTTGGCAGAGCCCTTTTGAAAAGCGCCGCCGTGGACCCAGAACAATACGGGCAGCAAATCCTGGGGCTCTGCTGTTGCCGTAGACTGTCGGGAGTCTTTTGCCGGCAGAGTGTTTTCATTTTTGGGAACCGCTGTGGAAGGAACGGTAATGTTGAGATACAGACAATCTTCATCAAAGGTTTCGCCTTCCTGGAAATAGGTCAGACCGGGTACCGGGATCTGCGGAGCGGCGTGCCCGTATTCCTTGCAGGAACGGACCCCTGACCATGGAGAGACAGGAACCGGTGGTTTCAAACGGTTTCTGCCAACCGGCGGAACGGCATAAGG
>JAFSOW010000184.1 GCA_017443165.1 Acidaminococcaceae bacterium
AAAAAGTATCCGGATTTTTCCGATATGGATGATCTCCACGAGATTCGCATTAAGGTGAAACGCTTCCGGTATGTGACCCAGACCATCGATCTTACGGAACTGCCGGTGGATCTGCTGCGGCAGCTGAAGCAACTGCAGGATGTATTGGGCTTGCTTCATGACGATTACGTCAACGCCTATTGGGCGCGGGGCATTGCACTGCAGCATCCGGGTGAGAAAGAACTGCAGAAGCAGATACAGTCATTTTTAAGCTGGCAGAGCGCCCGCTCCGAATCGTTGCTTGCGGTCGTTTCGGAAATGTGGGAGAATTTCGTGCAGATGCTGAAAGAGAAGTGAACCGGGGCGGAAATCCGTTTCTTCTGGTTTTCAGTTATTTATAAAATAAAGAAAACATGAAAATATAATGTAAAGATAAATTGAAATAATTGGCGGAATCATGTAAAATAATATTATATATATGCAAGTTTGTGGTCTGTAATGTATGCACCACATCCTGCGTGACGGATTACAGAAATATGGATTTAATGAGCCGGTGTGTAAAAGCGTCCGGATAATCAATAAGGCAGAGGAGGAAATGGAAATGGCTGTTGTTAAAAAGGGCGAATTACCAAGCGTGATTCACAATAACGAATGCTCTGAAGCAATTGTAAAATGGGGCAACGCAAACGGTTACCCGCTGATCAAGGCAAAAATGTTTGACGCGATGGGGACTTATGTAGGCTTTTCCAAAACGTATTTTATCAGAGCGGACCGCCGACCGCCTATCCCGGGAGGCTGGGATCTCACGGTTGAAGAGTTTGAACCGGAGACCCGCATCATCCCGTTGAACACGGATAAAGAGGGCGTAGTTAACCGTTTTGTTTTAAAGATGGTAGAAGAGTTCGAAAAAGAAGGCCTGGAAATGAAACTGGCCGACAACTGGTATGATTCCTATGGCTATGCGCTGCGTGACCTGAGCGTGACCGGGCATCCGCTGCTGATCAATAATTTTGAGGATATTATTGAAAACATGCGGTAATCGGGTATCGTTTTAAAAGCGCGGCTTATGAACAGCGGCGCTTTAATTTTTTAGGGTTTTGTGGTACACTGTCCATAAATCATTTTCAGTTCCTAAATTTTGATTTTGAGGGGTTTTGATTATGGGTTCAAATCTGTTTTATATTGTGGCGACAATTGCCTTTTACCTGATTTTTGTGTTGCTGATCGGGTTCTATTACGCAAAGAAGAACGAATCGGCTTCTGATTTCTATCTGGGTGGCCGGCAGTTAGGGCCGCTGGTAACCGCCATGAGCGCGGAAGCTTCGGACATGTCCAGCTGGCTGCTGATGGGCCTGCCGGGAGTTGCCTATCTGTGCGGCTCGGCGGATGTGGCCTGGACCAGTATCGGTCTGGCAGTAGGCACGTACCTGAACTGGCTGTTTGTGGCTAAACGGCTGCGCATCTACACGCGCATTACGGACTCCTTTACACTGCCTCAGTTCTTTTCCGCACGGTTTCATGATGACCGTCATATCCTGACTGCTTTTGCGGCGGCAATCATCGTTATCTTCTTTATTCCCTATACCGCTTCCGGCTTTGCGGCCTGCGGCAAGCTGTTCGGTACCTTGTTCGGGGCGGATTACATGACGGCCATGATCATTTCGGCTGTGGTTATTGTATCTTATACGGCGGCAGGCGGATTTTTGGCAGCGTCCACCACGGACTTTGTGCAGAGTATCATCATGACGTTCGCCCTGCTGTTCGTACTGCTTTATTCCACCTCAATGGTGGGCGGCACAGACGCAGTGCTGGATAATGCCAAAGCGCTGCCGGGGTATCTCTCCCTTACGGAAACTTATTCGGTGAAGACCAACAGCGCGGCGCCTTACACCTTGCTGACCATCGTTTCTACCATGGCCTGGGGTCTCGGCTATTTTGGCATGCCTCATATCCTGCTCCGCTTTATGGCCATTGAAGACGAGAATAAACTGGCCGTGTCCCGCCGGGTCGCTTCTGTCTGGGTCGTCATCGCCATGTTCATAGCCATTGCCATCGGTATCGTAGGCAAGACCATGACTGGCGCGGGCCTGGTGAAGAACCTGACGGACGCCAATACGGAAACCATCATTATCCAGATAGCCAATACCATCGCGGAACACGGGGCGCTGATGGCCATCGGTGCAGGCCTGGTTCTGGCAGGTATTCTGGCCAGCACCATGTCTACAGCGGATTCCCAGCTGCTGGCGGCGGCTTCCAGCGTAAGCCAGGATATTATGCAGGGAACCATGCGGGCCAATTCGGATAAAAAAGCCCTGAGCAAGAAACAGAGCATGTTCGCAGCCCGGATCACGGTTATCGTTATCGCGATCCTGGCAGTTATTATCGCCCGGGATCCCGGCAGTTATGTATTCAAAATCGTGGCGTTTTCCTGGGCAGGTTTCGGCGCTTCCTTCGGACCGCTTGTACTGGCTGCCCTGTTCTGGAAGCGGACCACTTTTGAAGGGGCGTTGTCCGGTATGGTGGCCGGCGGCGTCATGATTTTCGTCTGGAAGTTCCTGGTTGCGCCCATGGGCGGCATATGGGGGATTTACGAACTGCTTCCGGCATTTTTGGTGAGCCTGGTAGTTCTGGTCGGGGTCAGCCTGATAACTACCCCGGACGAAGAGGTCATGAAAGAGTTTGAAGAGATGGAACGTTCCCTGTAATTAGTGTACTTGTCAGTGCTTTAGTAAAGAATGGAAACTGTCATCGGGACATACTTTTTGCGTATGGCCCGTGACAGTTTTTACTATAACCGATTCCGGAGGCAGTATGCAAAAAGCAAAGATCACGGTGTCTGGCGTTTCCCGTAACAGCGAGGGGGTATCCCGGCTGGAAACGGTAAACACCGGGACCTTTACAGAAAAAAACGGATAC
>JAFSOW010000021.1 GCA_017443165.1 Acidaminococcaceae bacterium
GTATTTCTACCGATGCATAAAACGCGTCCATGTCTACGTGCATGATCCAGCGCTGATGAACTGACTGTTGCATAATCCTTTGTCCTGAGCCAGAATAACCGGCAATGTTCTCATGGAAACGATAATTAAACGGTTTCCTTAAAATACTCGCTGATCAATCCTCAATATAATTCCGCAGTACACCAATGCCTTCGATTTCACACTCCACCACATCGCCGGGCTTTAAGAACGTGGGCGGCTTCATGCCCATACCTACGCCCGCCGGGGTACCGGTAGCGATGACCGTTCCGGCTTTCAGGGTCATACCTTCGCTCAGCATAACGATAATATCCGTGATGCCGGTGATCAGGTTAGCCGTATTGGAATCCTGCCGCACGTCCCCGTTTACCCGGCAGGCAATCCTCTGTTTTGGCGGAAATGGGAACTCATCCGCTGAAACGATGCAGGGACCTATGGGTGTGAAACCGTCCAGGCTCTTGCCAAAGTACCACTGTTTATGCCTCGTCTGCAAATTCCGGGCGCTTACATCGTTGACGATGGTATAACCGAAAATGTAGTCCGGCACATCTTCCCGTTTTACATTCTTCGCGTCTTTACCGATCACAACCCCCAGCTCGCACTCATAGTCAAGGGAATCCACCAGGCCTGTGTAAGCAGGGATGGGGGCATCCGTTCCCTGGGAATAGCAGACCCGTTTTGAAAAGAAAATGGGATACGGGCGTTCCCCGCCGAAGCTTTCTTTGGAAAACCGCTCCGCTTCTTCCGCGTGGGCCGTGTAATTGATTCCCAGGCACAGCACGTCCTGTCGCGGACGCGGTATAGGTGAAAGCAGCTTTACGTCACCGCCAGAAATCTTTTGTGCATCTTCCGGAACATCTTCAATACCGCCGGCCGCAATCAGCGCATTCATGTCCGCAAAAGCTTCTAATACAAACAGTTCTTTTCCGTCCTGACTGGCGGCAACTCTTTCTTCCCCGTTGACCATAACAGTGTAATAACGCATATATTTCCCCCTCACAATCTTTAAGAAACCATCGATTCATTCGCCTGCAAGTCTGTCAGCCAACACAAACCTCTTTAATCAGTGATTCCTTATTATTTTTTCATTATATCAAAACAGTCGTGGAAATTCCACGACTGTTTTAGCGTTCCGGCTCTGTCAAACCGTTACTATCCGTATTAAAGACACTTACAGCAGTATCTTTTTCCATTCCTCCTCTTTGAATCCCGTCAGCACAAAATCTTTCCCCACCAGAAGCGGACGTTTCACCAGCATCCCATCGCTGGCAAGAAGACGGAACTGCTCATCTTCGCTCATGTCCGGCAGTTTTTTCGAAAGTTCCAGTTCGCGGTATTGCATGCCACTGGTGTTGAAGAAGCGTTTCAGGGTTAACCCGCTCATTGCATAATACTTTCGAAGCGTCTCCTCATCTGGATGATTGGCCTTTATATCAACCACTTCATGCTTAATTTTATTCCCGTCAAGCCATTTCAAAGCCTTTTTACAGGTTGAACATTTACTGTAACAATATACTTTCAGCATTTCGGCATTTCCTTTTCATTTCACTTTAATCAGCTCGTATTCCCTTGTGCCCATGCCGATTTTTTCCGCATGTTCCAGGGTTTCTTTCCAGTGCACATGGGGATTACTGTCCATAAAGTGGTCATGATAGTGCTTCCAGTCCGGTTTCGCCAGGTTGTCGCTGAGCTGGCTGTTAGGCATGGGCGCCATTTTCTGGCAGGCATCCACGCAAGCCTGGTCCAAAGCCACCGGGTCAAAGGAAGCAAACATGCCGATGTTGGGCAGAATCGCTGCGTCATTGTCACCATGACAATCACAGTTGGGAGAAATGTCCATGGCCAGATTGATATGGAAGCACGGGCGGTCCTGGGTAACTGCCTGGGCGTACTCTGCCATCTTGCAGTCCAGTTTGTCCCCCGCGTCCCATTCGTCGTTACTGATGGCATTGAAGGTGCAGGCGCCGATGCAGCGGCCACAGCCTTTGCAGATCTCTTTGTCGATATGGGCCTTGTTGTTTACATAGGTGATGGCATTGGAGCCGCATTCCTTGGCGCAGCGACGGCAGCCCCGGCACAGCGCTTCATCCACGACGCATTTCCCGGAAGAATGCTGTTCCATCTTACCGGCCCGGCTGCCGCAGCCCATGCCGATATTCTTCAGCGCGCCGCCGAAACCCGTCATTTCATGACCTTTGAAATGAGCCAGGCTGATAAACACGTCCGCATCCATGATGGCGCGTCCGATTTTCGCTTTTTCCACATACACGCCGTTCTTAACCGGAACCTCTGTTTCGTCCGTACCCCGTAACCCGTCAGCAATAATAATCTGGCAGCCGGTCGTGGTGGGATTGAAACCGTTCAGGTTGGCGCAGTCCATATGCTCCGGTGCATGCCGGCGGCTGCCGGGATAGAGGGTATTGCAGTCTGTCAGGAAAGGAATCCCGCCCTGTTCCTTAACCAGTTCGGCAACCACCTTCGCATACTGTGGACGCAGGAACGCCATGTTGCCCAGTTCGCCGAAATGCATTTTGATAGCGACAAACTTGCCTTCCATATCAATCTTCTTAATGCCTGCCACAAGACAGAGCGTTTTCAGCTTCTGCAACAGGCTTACGCCTACCTGTACCCGGAAATCCGTAAAATACACCTTTGATTTTTCCATGACGTTTCCTCCCTTTTCAAAA
>JAFSOW010000185.1 GCA_017443165.1 Acidaminococcaceae bacterium
ACTATGTAGATACGGTAGGTAAAAACACGAAAGCGATACAGCAGTACATAGCCAACCAGTTAGAACGAGATAAGAAAGACGATCAATTAAGTCTGTTTGACCCGCGGGACCCGTTTACGGGTAGCAAATAATCCGTGCGTGGCTGGCAGGCCAATTAACAATGCACTTGTGCATTGCCGGTAGCATTAGGGCTATGCCCGAAAAAGAAAAACCACCGGCTATGCCGGTGGATATTTATTATTCTTACAGTTCCGTCACCCACAGGCCGTGGAGATTGCAGTACGCAAACACGGCAACAGGTTTGTCCCCGTCTACCAGGGCAAACTTTGCTTCCGGCTTATCATCAATGGTGAGAGCCCGGCGCTGCCCGCCCTTCTGGGTCTGCAGATAAATCCAGCTGATATGATGGGCCGCCGTCATGGGATGCTCGGCACTGCCGATTTTAACAGAAACAATGGATTCTGCTACGCTCACCACCGGCACATGTTTTTCCCGGGATGTGTCAACACTGTTAGCGCGCATCATTTCCAGGGGTTCGCCGTCACAAGCCAACCCAGTGGGAGATCCTTCCACCAAACCAACGATTATACCGCATTTACGGCAGCTGTAAAACCTTGAATCCATAGCAATCCCTCCTCAGCATAAATGTTAATAAATCAGGAATAATTCTTATTTAAAGTTTGAAAATATTATACACCATAGCCCATATATATGTCTAATTAATTATTGTACTTCATCTTTCAGCCAGTACATTTGCCGAAGCAGTTCCGTTTTCTGCACCCCAATCACTTCCATTGCCGCCAGAATATTGCCAGCCAGAGGTGAAGTCCTTCTTGATGCGGTATCGGCAAGCAGCACATTGCCGTTTTTATCCGTTACGGTCTGCTCCACCGTCAGGAACCAGTTATTATTATACTGATTGGTCACGGCATCAAATTTTACCTGCATCAGATAGTCCGCGCCCTTCGTGCGCATGGCCTCATAAGGATCTTGCGGAGAGCGCACCACAACATAATTGGGGAACAGGGCTTTATACTCATTCAGGATAAACCGTTCCAGCAACGCCATGGTGGTTTTTACCTCCGTATTGCCGGCTTTTCCCCCCAGCTCATTACCTTCCACATACAACAGCACTCCGGGCTTATCCGCAGCCTTGTGCCGCTCATCCGGTTCCTTCTGTACGAGCCCCTGCTTTACCGTATCGTCAAAGACAGCATAATAGTTTTTCAGACCCGCATCCAGATACAGATGCAGGAAATGATTCATATTGTTGAAAGTCCTGGGAATGCGGAAACGGACCTCCTTCCCGAACTGTTTATAGTTGCGCAGCACTGCCTGCAGTGTCAGAGGCACAGGGTCTTCCGAATTTGTGACACGGATCAGGTCAAGACGGTCCCCATACATTCGGGCAAAGGGTGTGTTGCCTACCGCCGGAGCGCCGAATGTAATTACCTGCAGCCTGTCCGGAGCAAAGCCGAAATCAATGAGCCGCTGCCCTACGAGGGTGGCTACCGCACCGCCCAGGCTGTGCCCGGTCAACAGCAGGCGCGCATCTTTTTCTTTACGGTACTGTTCCAGAAACTCATAGGAACCGGAAGTCAGCAGCATACGCAAAGTCAGGTCCGCGTAGCTGTTAAATCCTTTGTGCACCCTGGGTGGCCTGGTAAAGCCGGTTCTTTTCGCTGCAGCCCGAATCTCATCCCGTTCCTTGCTTCCACCAAGACGGAAACCGGATATCTTTTCCGACTCTTCCAACGTGTGGCCTCCATAGACCACCTGCCCCGTTACAAAATCAGCAGCCCAATCCTTTTTATCAGCGCTGCCGCGGAAAGCAATCACATACAGCGGTTTGCTGTCCGCCATAATTCCTTTAGCTGTAATAAAATGCACCGTTGTCTTACCGTCCGTAATCCGGTTAGGTGCAAAATTCCAGCCGTGGCTCTTCAGATACACAGCCTCGACCCCGTCATCCGGTACATAGGCGGCAGACGACGCAATCAGGGAAAAAAGGGTCCAGTAAGCTCTGTTATATTCGTTTTTCTGCTGCAATACTGCTTTCGTATCTTCCGCGGAATACCCGAGGCTGCCCCGCGGTATTTCCGCCGATACGGCGACTCCGGCAGAGAGAACCGTCAGAAAGGCCAGCACTGTCAGGATAATTTTTTTCATACAAGCTCCTCAGAATATGTAAGACCCATGGCTATAAACTAACAAAAAAGGACATTCCCTTTTCAGGAATGCCCTTTGGTTCATGCGCATGGATCTGTAGAACAGATTTTGGAAAAACAGATTATTTTACAGGACGAACGTTAGCTGCCTGTTCGCCGCGGCTGCCTTCAACCACATCGAATTCAACAGTCTGGCCGTCTTCCAGAGTTTTGTAGCCTTCAACCTGAATGGCAGAGAAATGTACGAATACATCGCCGCCGTCTTCACGTTCAATAAAACCATAACCTTTTTCTGCATTAAACCATTTAACCTTGCCTGTCATCTTGCGGGCCTCCTAAAAAAATACTTTATCGGCGATATATCACTTTCACCAACGTTCATATTATATGACAAAGCCGGCAAATATGCAAGCAAATATTTGCAGAAAATTATAGTTTTTTTATATTATTCTGTCAATACTTCCACCTTTTCCATTACAACCGGATCCAAAGGCCTGTCCTGAAAGTTTGTAGCTACTGCGCCGATTTCCCTCACCACGTCCATTCCTTTTATGATTTTTCCAAAAACAGCATGGTGCCCGTTGAGCCATGGGGTGGGAGCCAGCGTAATGAAGAACTGGCTGCCGCCTGTATTGGGGCCTGCATTCGCCATGGAAAGGATCCCTTCACTGTCATGTACCAGCCCTTCGCCGAATTCATCCTTAATCCTGTAGCCAGGGCCGCCACGGCCGGTACCCGTGGGATCGCCGCCCTGGATCATAAATCCGTCGATGACCCGGTGGAAGATGATACCGTCATAAAAACCTTTTTCTGTCAGCTCAATAAAGTTTTTTGTAGTCTGGGGAGCCTTCTCCTCAAACATCTGAGCCACAAATATGCCTTTGTTGGTAGTAAACTGGATTTTTCTTTCTGCCATCTGAATCTCTCCTTGTTCTTTATGACTTTCCTTCTTCTTCCTGCTTCCTCTTCAGCAGGTACAGCAACAGATAAAGGCCCGTGCCGATGGCTGTCCCGATGCAGGGCAGGAAAATAATACCGGCTGTATTTCCGCCAAAATAAATCAGTAGCCCTGTAGCCAGCAGGAACACGGCCTGGGCACTCTGGAGGCGGGTTTTGACCAGATAACGGTTATTCCTGTCATCCCTGGCCTTACTGAACCCAGCCATGGTCAGCTGGGGCAGGAACAGGATAAAGGCAATACCCATCATATACAGATAGGTGGCAGACAGCATCGGAATCTCCGGGTTACGGCCTGTAATCGCGCACATGGCAAAGGCGATACCGGCCAGATACAGGCTCCGGAAATAACCTTCTTTGATCTGGCTTTCCAGAACGTAACAGATACCGGTGAGGACCGGGAAAAGCCAATAACCGATATGCGCCATCCAAAACGCAGTGCCTAAAATGATAGCATTGTCCCCGATACGATGCCGGGAACCAGAGGTGCGGTTAAACATACGGCAGATGAACAGCATCCACAGCAGGCCTACAACGCCATTAATGTCCACCCCAAAAAAAGCTTCCAGCCCCAGGGTGACCAAAGCCCCAAGCAGTGCTCCCCACTCCCGTCCCGGTTCCGGGTCTGCTTCTCTGCCGATGAGGTAGGCGAAGAAGAAGCCTGCGGCATAACAGACACCATCCAGCATGACGCTTCCTGTCCCGCTCCCCGTAACCTGCCGGACGATCAGCAGGACGATAGTGGCGACCAAAGCTCCCATAATCGCAATCCGGTTAAACCTGTCATCAAAATCGAAAGGCCTTCCCAAACCGAAGTTTTCATTGGAGGCTTCTTCCGTCCGTACCGTCTTTGCAAATTTATTTTCCCTTTTAGCCATAATAACTTAGCAACAATCTCCTTAAACTCTGTAAAAATGTAACCGAAAGCCCTTCAGGATCAGCGTTGCCTGTGTTATTATCCGTTTAGGCGGCCTCTCCCTCATTTCGGACCGTGGGACTGATCAGTCCATAATTTTCTCGCCGTGATAGGTCTCCCCGTCCGCATCGGGCAGGATGCCATAACCTTCCGTCCACAGGGTTTTATACTTGATAGCCTGGTTGTGGATGGTCTTCATGTTGGTTTCCGGCAACTTCTTGATGCATTTTGCGGGAACGCCCGCCATCAGGGAATAGGGCTCCACGATAGTGCCTTTGGTCACCACAGCGCCCGCCGCGATAACACTGCCGGTACCGACAACGCAACCGTCCAGCACAACAGATCCCATACCGATGAGCACATGGTCTTCGACCGTGCAGGCATGGAGCGTAGCGCAGTGGCCAACCGTTACATAATCCCCTACAATGCAGGCATAACGGTCTGCCACATGAAGGCAGCTGTTGTCCTGGATGTTGGAGTAGCGGCCGATTTCAATACGGTTCACGTCGCCCCGCACCGTACAGTTTGGCCACACGCTGGCGAACTCTTTCATCTTGACCATGCCGATTACATCCGCGCTTTCAAACACGTGGGCCTTCGGATCAACATCCGGGCTGATTCCTTTAAATTTTCTTAACATGAGAAAACCTCCTGACTTTAATTATCAGATTTATTATTCATACATCATAAATCACACTGTTTTCCGCAGCCGGGTTTTCACCGTATACAGGGCAGCCAACACCAGGATTACGCCCGTAGTGAACAACACGAATTTCGTTGGCATGTAATCACCCAGAAAACCGCCCAGCAAAGGCCCCACCACACCGCCGAACTGCTGGGCAGAGGTGGTAAGGCCGAAGGCTTTGCCCCG
>JAFSOW010000001.1 GCA_017443165.1 Acidaminococcaceae bacterium
ATGCGCCGAAAACAAAAACTACAGTTGCTATTTCGGAGTACACGCTGTACGACGCCATCGTGAAAGGACTGACGGAGCAGAGCGGCAGCGCTGCTAAGAAACTGCTGGGCGAGAACAAAACGCCGCTGGAGATCATCAACGGGTTTATTATTCCGGCGTTGAATACCGTGGGTGAGGGATTTGGCAAAAAAACGCTGTTCCTGCCTCAGCTTTTAATGGCAGCGGATGCGGCCAAAGCGGCTTTTGACGAATTGAAAAAGCAAATGCAGAATGGTACGCAGAACAGTGAGGCCCGGGGCGATACCATCGTGCTGGCGGTAGTGAAAGGCGATATCCATGACATTGGTAAGAATATCGTAAAGGTATTGTGGGAGAATTACGGTTACCATGTGGTTGATCTGGGAAAAGACGTACCGGCCGAAACGGTAGTGGAAGCCGTAGAAAAACATCAGGCACGGCTGGTGGGCCTCACGGCCCTGATGACTACCACCGTTGCCGCTATGGAAGACACAATTAATGCGCTGCGCCGTAAAACAGACACAAAGATCCTGGTGGGCGGCGCCGTTATGACACAGGAATACGCGGGTACCATAGGCGCGGACGGCTATGCGCCGGACGCGGTGGCTGCCGTCGATTACGCAAACCGGATATTCAAAAAGTGACGAAAGTTTTGTCCTGTCACAATAGACAAGTATGTACCGTGCGTTTTGCGATGTGTTCATATAAAGGATTTTTGTTTGCCAAAAAAGGATAAAAAGAACGCTCGTTGATTCATTATATGAAAAAGACAGCAAATCATAAAATCAGTAAATATTTTGTTACAGTTTCCCGGGAGTTGCCATAAAAAGGGAAAAATGCTATAATACTCATATGTCAAAAGAGGCGCTGAATAAGACAGGTTTACGTCTGCCGGTATTTCAGGGTCTCCCGGATAGTTATCCAAATACGAAGGAGGAGTTCTTTATATGAAAATGAAAAAATTTGTATCTGCTTTTCTGGCTTCTGCAGTAGCCCTGAGCCTGGTTGCAGGCTGCGGCGGCGGAGATAAAAAGAAAGCCGAAGAGAAAAAACCGGCGGCTGCCGCTACTGTAAAAGTCGGCGTATTCCTGCCCCTGACCGGCGATAACGCGGGCGGCGGCGAACTGGAAATCCGCGGCATCAAACTGGCCAATAAACTGCATCCGGAAGTTAAGGGCAAAAAGATCGAACTGGTCATTGCCGATAACAAATCCGACAAGGCTGAATCCGCTAACGTTGCGGCCCGCCTGATTGAAAAAGACAAAGTTAAAGTTATCCTGGGCACCTACGGTTCTTCCCTGGCCATGGCTGCCGGTAACATCGTTAAAGAAGCAAAGGTACCCGCTATCGGCACCAGCTGCACGAATCCCCAGGTAACCAAAGGCAATGATTACTACTTCCGCGCCTGCTTCATCGACCCGTTCCAGGGCACTGTTATGGCGAACTACGCATTCAGCAAAGGCGCCAAGAAAGTAGCCATCGTACAGGAAGTTTCCAATGACTACTCCGTTGGCCTGGCGAAATTCTTCATCGATGCTTTCAAAAAGCTGGCCGGCCCGGACAGCATCGTGGAAATCGCCAACTATCAGACCGGCGACAAAGATTTCAGCGCCCAGCTCACCAATCTGAAAGCTAAGAATCCTGACCTGGTATTCGCTCCCGGTAACTTCACCGAATCCGCGCTGCTGGTAAAACAGGCCCGCCAGCTGGGCATGACGATCCCCTTCATGGGCGGCGACTCCTGGGAAACCCAGGACTTCCTGAACGTAGGCGGCAAGGATGTTGAAGGTGTTGAATTCTCCAGCTTCTTCGACAGCACCAATGCAGCTACTCCGGAAGCCAAGAAGTTCCTGGAAGCTTATGCCAAGGAATACAAGGGCGAGCAGCCCGGCGGCCTGACTGCCATGGCTTATGACTGCTACCTGATCGCGCTGGCAGCCATGGAAAAAGCAGGAACTGACGACAGCCAGAAGATCCGCGACGCGATCGCAGCTACCAAAGATCTGGAAACCGCTACCGGCAAGACCACACTGAATGCTGACGGCGACCCCATCAAATCTGCAGTTGTTAAAACTATTAAAAACGGAAAGTTTACGTATCTGAAGACTGTTAATCCGGAAGACCTGAAAGCACAGTAAAGTTTAGATTGCTTCCTTTCCGTCGGAAAGGAAGCAATTATTTTTTATCTGAGGCGCGCAGCGGAACGCAGGCTCAAGTCGCAGCGTATGCACGGCGCGCTACCATTTTATCTGAGGTGCTGCACACATGGAGATTTTTCAAGCTATCACAAATATGACTGCGGTAGGCTTGGCCCAGCATATGGTCAACGGTATCTCCCTGGGAAGCCTGTATGCCCTTATCGCCATCGGTTACACGATGGTGTACGGCATACTGCTGATGATCAACTTCGCCCATGCGGATATCGTTATGATGGCCTGCTATTTTGCCTTATTCGGCATAACAACGTTCCACATACCCTGGTATCTGACATTTGTCCTGACAATTGCCCTGACGGCCCTGCTGGGTGTAACGATCGAGCGTGCTGCCTACCGTCCGCTGCGGGATGCTCCCAAGAATTCCGTGCTGATTTCGGCTATCGGCGCATCGTTCCTGTTGGAAAACCTGGCTACCTATGTATTTACCGGCCGGCCCCTGCATTTTCCGGACATCCCGTTCCTGTCCAGCATGATTTCCGTAGGGGGGGTTCAGATCCAGGCCATCTGTCTGTTTATTCCCATCGTTACGGTCATCTGCCTTACGGTTTTGCTGCACATCGTTAACCATACCAAGACCGGTATGGCCATGCGGGCTGTATCCAAAGACTATGAGATTGCCCGGGTCATGGGTGTGAACATTGACAATATCATTTCCATCACCTTTGCCATCGGTTCCTCCCTGGCGGCCATCGGCGCCATCATGTGGGGCATCCGTTACCCCGGCATTACGCCGTATTTAGGTGTAATGCCCGGCCTGAAGTGCTTTATCGCGGCGGTTATCGGCGGCATCGGCAACATTAAAGGCGCGGTTATCGGCGGCTTTATCCTGGGTCTCGGGGAAATCCTGATTGTAGCGTTCTTCCCGCAGTTCTCGGGTTACCGCGATGCGTTTGCGTTCCTTATGCTGATTTGGATCTTATTCTATAAACCTACCGGTTTATTAGGCGAAAAAACGACGGAGAAGGTGTAATCATGAACAAAAATAAACGCAATATCATGCTCACCCTGGTCGCTCTGGTCGTTCTTTTCGGCGTGGCCTGTTTCGCCCAGACGGAGATCGACTCCTATGTCCGGCGTATCATCAACCTGTGTCTGATCTACGCCATCATAGGTCTGTCCATGAACATCACTAACGGCTTTGCCGGGCAGTTTTCCCTGGGGCAGGCGGGCTTTATGGCCATCGGCGCCTATATGGTGGGTATTTTTACAGTGCCGGTCAACCTGCGGGCTGACGTTTTTTACGCGACACCCATGCATCCCTGGCTGGTCAATATCTATATTCCGTTATGGCTGGCCCTTATACTGGGCGGTGTCCTGGCGGCAGTGGTGGCCGGTCTTATCGGTACGCCGGTGCTGCGGCTGCGGGGTGACTATCTGGCAATTGCCACCCTGGGCTTTTCGGAGATCATCCGTATCGTCATAACCAACGCGACATCTGTTACCAACGGGGCGTTGGGCATCAAGAACATTCCGCCGCTGAACGACGTGCGGTATATTTTCCTGGTGACGGCGATTTCCTACATCATCATCACACTGCTGCTGAATTCTTCTTACGGCCGTGCGTTTAAAGCCATCCGTGAGGACGAGATTGCGGCGGAGGCCATGGGCATTGGCCTGTTCTATCACAAAAACCTGGCTTTTATGGTCAGTGCGTTCTTTGCCGGCATCGGCGGCGGCCTCTACGGCGCCCTGCTGGGCACGGTAGACCCCAAGAATTTCCTGTTTACCATTACGTACAATTTCCTGCTGATCATCGTGCTGGGCGGCATGGGTTCCATCACCGGCAGCATGTTCGGCGCTATCATCGTTACCGCTGGGCTGGAATATCTCCGTCTGTTTGACGAGCCCCTGGAGCTCATGGGTGTTGCCATCCCGCTGTTCCGTCCGGGCCTGCGTATGGTGGTATTCTCCATCCTGCTGATGATCTGCGTACTGTTCTGGCGCCACGGCATCATGGGCACCAACGAACTGACATGGGAAAAGATTCTTAATTTTGTAAAGCACCCGCTGGCGGGCTTCCGGAAAAAGGGGGTGCAGGGTAAATGATCCGAACCGTATTGAGAACCGAGCATGTTACCATGCAGTTTGGCGGCGTTATCGCTGTCAACGACCTGAACATCGTGGTAAAAGAACACGAAATCATTGCGCTGATCGGTCCCAACGGCGCCGGCAAGACCACGGCGTTCAACGACATTACCGGCGTATATACGCCTACTAAGGGCCGTGTCATTTATTCGCCCTCCGAAGGCAACGAGGTAGATATTACCGGCAAGAAGCCCAGTGATATCGCCAAGATGGGCATTGCCCGTACCTTCCAGAATATCCGCCTGTTCAAGGACCTGAGCGTATATGAGAATGTGCTTATCGCCAAACATCTGCATCTGAAATCCAATTTCGTGGCAGCCACGCTGCGCCTTCCCGGTTATAAAAAAGAAGAAGAAGCCATGCGGGCCGATGTGGAAAGACTGCTGAAAGAGGTTAATCTTTGGGATGTGAGAAATGAAAAGGCCAGCAGCCTTCCTTACGGCAAACAGCGCTATCTGGAAATCGTCCGTGCGCTGGCAACCAAGCCTCAGCTGCTGTTACTGGACGAACCGGCGGCCGGCATGAACCCGAAAGAAACGTCAGAATTGACGGATTTTATCCGCCAGATCAGGGACCGGTTCAACCTGACGATTTTTATGATCGAGCACCATATGGATCTGGTCATGGAAATTTCTGACCGTATCTATGTGCTGGATTTCGGGAATACTATTGCGACAGGCACCCCGGCAGAGATCCAGAATAATGAACGCGTCATCAAGGCGTATTTAGGGGAGGATGAAGATGCTTAAAGTCAGAGATTTGGTAGTCGCCTACGGCGGTATTGAAGCACTGAAGGGCATCTCCCTCGATGTCCCTGACGGGAAGATTGTGACCCTGATCGGCGCCAACGGCGCCGGGAAAAGTACACTGCTGCGCAGCATCATCGGTCTGGTAAAAGTGAAAAGCGGCAGCGTGGAATATAACGGCGATACACTCACCGGACTGAACAGTCAGCAGATCGTTTCCAAAGGGCTGACCTTGGTGCCGGAAGGACGGCGTGTTTTCCCCAACCTGACGGTACTGGAAAATCTGCGCATTGGCGCGTACATGCGCAAAGACGAAGAAGGTATCGCCGCGGATATCAAACGTATCTATGAGATTTTCCCCCGTCTGGAAGAACGGAATTGGCAGATGGCCGGTACCCTGTCCGGCGGCGAGCAGCAGATGCTGGCTCTGGGGCGCGCCCTGATGAGCCGCCCCAAACTGATGATGATGGACGAGCCGTCATTGGGGTTGGCACCTCTGGTCATCAAGGAAATTTTTAACATCATCCGTTCCATCAACGAAAACGGTACTACGGTACTGCTGGTTGAACAGAACGCCAACATGGCGCTGAAAGTGGCCCACCACGCCTACGTTCTGGAAACCGGCCGGATCATGATGGAAGGTAGCGGCAAAGAACTGCTGGAGAATGAAGAAATCAAAGAAGCGTATCTGGGGAAAAAGAAAAAATAAATCATTGAGTGACTGAAGTAAAGAAGCGCAGCTTGCAAACAGAAAATGCAGCTGCGCTTTTTTAGTTTGAGGTCTTTCTTTACTTATAGTTTTTTATAAAAAAATTTGGTAAAATACTAGTCGTAGGGGCAAATTTGTTGAGAGAATAGTTCAGTTATTAAAGTTATACAGTTATTTAAGATTGAAAGAGTTTATGAATCATATATTTCGTTTTTTAAGTGTCCATCGTCGTGCGGTTCTGCTGGTTTTATATATGTGTTTCATTGCTGCGCTCTGGTATCTGCCGGGCGTGTTCCATCCCAAATCTGTGGAAGATGTCCGCCAGTGGGTGACGGGTTTTGGTGTATGGGGGCCGGCAGCGTACATTATGTTGTACATCGTGCGGCCCTTGCTGCTGTTTCCCAGCCTGATATTGAACGTGGCGGCCGGAATCCTGTTCCCTCCGGTAATCGGGATCCCATGTCTCACGGCGGGCGGGTTAGGCAGCGCAATCCTGCTGTTTTATATGGCCCGTTCGGGTATAGGCAGTGAATTTCTGGATTTGCACGGGGGCAAATGGGGCGGCCGTATCCATCAGTATCTTTCGGACAGTTCGAAAAATTTCCAGCGCATGTTGTGGCTGCGTACGGTTCCGTTGTTCCCCTACGATGTAATCAGTCTGGTAGCGGGCTGTACAAAAATGCGTTTTATTACCTTTGCAGTTACTACACTGCTGGGCATCCTGCCGGGCGCAGTGGCTTACAATGTATTAGGGGATGCCCTGGGGGGGAATTCCGGTTTTGCTTTTTCCGTGTGCCTGCTGATTATCGCGTTCGGGATCCCGCTGGCCTTCTGGTATTTTGGCGGTGAAAGAAAACTGTTAAAATCTACTGAGCAGAAAGAAAAGTAGCTTTCTGTTGTGCTGTGTCTGTATAAATAAGAGTTATTGTATTACGGGGGCGTAACATGCAAAACAACGTAGAAACGGAAATCAAATTATTAATTGCAAAAAAATATGTAAAAATCCTCGCGGCATCTTCCCTGGTTGCTAAAAAAACAAAAAAGGGCAGCCACAAAACGGTAAAGCTGGTGAACGTTTATTTTGATACCCGTGATCTCCTGCTGCAGCAGGCAGGCATTGCGTACCGTGTGCGGCAGAACGGGAAGAAGTTTGAAGCGACCGTAAAACTGGGCCGGTCTGAGGCAGGGGGCCTTTCCGCCCGCCAGGAATACAACGTGGCCGTGAAAAACGCCAAACCGGATTTGTCTGTGTTTAATGACAGCGGACTGCAGGTGGATTTTGATGCTCTCCTGGGTACGGCTCAGATTGAAAAGCTGTTTACCGTGCGGGTGAAGCGGGAAATCCGTCTGCTGCAGGTTACTAAGGAAACCGTGGTAGAGATGGCCATCGATCAGGGATTCATTTCTGCCGGCGGAAAGAAGGAAACTATTGATGAGATTGAGCTGGAGTTAAAGGAAGGTTCTTTGGCTGACCTTTTAGCCTACACAGCAAAGATTACAGCGGAAGTACCGGTGTTTACAGAGTCACGGAGCAAATATGCCAGGGGGCTGGCTCTCCTGGATAAGCTGGAGCCGGAGGGAACCTGTCCGTTGCAGG
>JAFSOW010000186.1 GCA_017443165.1 Acidaminococcaceae bacterium
CCTTCAGGCTTCCGGAGATGCCCGTTGCAATCCATTTTACGAAGCCCAGTTTTGCCAGGCCGGTAGCCAGGCTCATCAGACCGCCCATCCATACCAGCGTATCCCACGCGCCTTTTTCGGTGATGATATCATTCCATTCCAGCGCGCCGCGCACCAGCATGAAACCGATGCAGACCAGGGCGATCATGGTCGCGTTCAGACCGGTGAAGGAAGTGGTAGCCCACATGGCAAGCGCTGCCAGGAACGCAATCAGCACGGTGGTTTCCGCGCCGCTCATGGGACCCATCTTCTGCAGTTCGTCTTTGGCCAGCTGCGGAGCTTCCGGTGTCTGGGTCAGTTCCGGTGTGGCTAATTTATAAACCAGATACGGAGTGATAATCAGGGCGATAATACCGGGGAGAATGGTGGCCAGCGCGTAAGTGCCCCACGTGATGTCCAGCCCGGTCACGTCTTTGGCCAGCTTCGCTACCAGCAGGTTCGGCGCCACAGAGGTCAGGAACAGAGATGAAGTGATGCAGTCGCATTCGAAAGTGGAGAGCATCAGGTAGTTACCGATTCTCTTGCGGGTGCCGTCATCCGGTTCCGACTGGAACGCAGTGCAGAGGGACCGTACGATAGGATACAGGATGCCGCCGCCGCGGGCCGTGTTGGACGGGGTCGCCGGCGAAACGATAAAGTCGGTGATAGCCAGAGAATAACCAAGTTTCAAAGAGCTTGTGGCAATCTGTGACATGATGACGTAAGCGATACGACGGCCCAGGCCGGTTTTAATGAAGCCTTTGGCAAACATGTACGCGCCAACGATCAGCCAGATGGTTGCATTACCGAAGCCGGACAGGGCTTCGGCCGGTTTCAGTACTTTCAGGAACCCGGTGAGACCTACCGCAATCAGCGCTACGCCGCCAATCGGAATGGGATGCAAGATAAAGCCGATAATGGTCGCAACAAAGATTGCGAACATATGCCAGGCAGCCGGCTTCAGGCCCGCCGGTACCGGCAGGAACCAGAGTACGATACCCACCAGAACGGTGAACATACCCTTTTGAAAGTTAGACTTTAACATGATAACTATCCCCCTTTTATTTCCATGATACCTGAAAGGAAATGTCCGGAGCGCCGTTACAAGAAACGCTCTTTTGAATCCTTTGCATCTATTATAACTGTAAACACAACATTAGCAAAGTCTATTTCCGGTTTATTGTATATTTTTTATGGTTTGTACTCATTTTTTGTATAGTTTTTACGGTTTTACCCGCTTGCTGCGAAAAAAATTTATGCAGTGCCGGATAAACATCTCATTTTTCCTGATGAAATAATAAAAACTGCCGGATGAGTTGCTCCGGCAGTTTTACATTTCTTTGACTTGTTATTTCACAAATATTACGGTTACTCCTCACCCTGCGGTTCCGCTTTCAGTTCCTCGAATTTGGCAGCCATGGTGGGATTGCCTTTTACCAGTTTTTTAATTGTAATGTCCTGCAATTTATTGTCGGCAAGCTTCAGGTGGCTGACAGTCAGCTGCAGTTCTTTTTTAATCTTTTCCAGATTTTTAATGGTTTTGTCAATATCGCTGATAGCGTCTTCAAAATTTTTATCCGCCAGCCTGCAGTCACGGTCAAATTTATCT
The DNA here is from genome assembly GCA_017443165.1 of Acidaminococcaceae bacterium. GTDB lineage: Bacteria > Bacillota > Negativicutes > Acidaminococcales > Acidaminococcaceae > Succiniclasticum. The sequence continues at coordinate 1,628 of JAFSOW010000186.1, forward strand.
TTGAACTCGTTCAGCTTTGTTTCAAAGTTCGTAATGTCGATATTCTGGTTCCGGACCGTCACCAGTTCTTTCTGATACTTCAGCGAATTCCGCGCCGCGTTCCGCAGCAGGGTGATGATAGGGATAAAGAACTGGGGCCGCACCACGTACATCTTTTCATATTTATGTGACACGTCCACGATGCCATTGTTATACAGGTCGTTTTCCGGTTCCAGCAGTGTCACCAGAACGGCATATTCGCATTTCTTTTCCTTGCGGTCCTTGTCCAGCTCTTTGAAAAAGTCTTCGTTTTTGTGTTTGGTGGCAGTGGTGTCCATTTCATTTTTCATTTCGAACATGATGGATATAAATTCCACGTCATCTTCAGTTTCCCGGAAAATGAAATCTCCTTTGCTGCCCGTCTCGCTGACTTTATTGTCTTTTTCAAAAGTTGCGTTCTGGAAGCCGATGGCCCGGATCCTGTCAAATTCATTTTTGCAGAACACTTCCAGGCTCTCGCCGACCATCTTGGTAGACTGCTTTGCCTTAAAATCTTTCAGCTGCCCGATTTGCTCGTCTTTTAATTTCAATTGCTGCTCGTAGCTTGCCTTCAGATTGTTCTGCGCCAGTTCCGCTTCTTTTTCCTTATTGTCTAACTGGCCTTTCAGTTTTTCAATCTCAAGGACTTTTTTATTGAGCTCACCGGTTTTTTCGGAAACCGCACTCTGCACTGCCAGTTCCTGCTCTGTTTTATTCGCCTCAATCTGCGCATTCAGTCTTGCGATTTCAGCTTCTTTTTGTGCAACTTCTTCCTGCAGTTTTAACTTATATTCACTTTCCTTGTTGCCAATCTGGCCCTGGAGTCTGGAAATTTCCGTGTCTTTCTGTGCCACAACTTCATTCACGGCAGCGGTTTTTGCTTCCATTGCTGCCTCAATTCTGGCAGCCAGTTCCGCAATCTGCTTTTCTTTCTCAGCCACTGCATTTTTAACCGCCAGTTCATTTTCTGTTGTTTTGGTAGCAAGCTGTGCCCTTAATGAAGAAATTTCTGCAGCTTTTTCCGAAATTACCTGCTGTAAATCTTTCGTCACCGCTGCTTCGGCAATTTTCACCGCGTCCAGTTTGCTTTGCTCAAAAGCCTGCTCCCGTTCGTGCAGTGCCGCCACAAACTCCTGGTCGCGCAGCTGCGCACGGATCGATTTGTATTCTTCTTCACTGATGGTAAATGTTTTATGACAATTGGGACAGGTTATTTCCGCCATTATATTTCCTCCGGATTATGAAAATACGTCAGTAAACTTCTATATCATGTGCTTTTCAATTTCCGCAATCAAAGTTACATCCGCCGGCAGCCATTTCACGCTGTAGAGCTGGTCTTTCGTCAGCCATCGTGCGTCTTCCGCTTCCAACAGCTTCAGTTCGCCCTCTTCCACTTCACACCAGAAGCAGTCCATGGATAAATGAAACGCGGGATAATCATATTCTATGGTTGTAATCAGATTTCCTACACGAATCTTTGTTGCCAGTTCTTCCTGAATTTCCCGCACAAGAGCCTGCTGTGATGTTTCACCCGGTTCCACCTTGCCCCCCGGGAATTCCCACTGGCCTTTAAATTCCCCGTAGCCTCTGGCCGTGGCAAAGATTTTTTGTTTTTTATCCGGTGGATCGCAGATTACCGCAGCCACAACTTTTATGGTTTTCATGATAACGCTCCGGAAATGCTTCGTTCCCAATGCCCGCTGAAAAACTGCCTCAAGAATAGAATATCCTTTTTACTTTTTTATCGCCGCCAGCTGCGTTTTCGTGTGGGCTTTCAGCTTCTCCACGCTGGCCATCTGCCGGATGATGTCTTTTGTGACTTTATCCAGAGTGGAATTATCGCTGTAATTGGCCGGCATAATAAAATCCACCCGTTTGTCCAGGATCAGACCCTCCACCTTATCCCGTTTGCCCGACTGATACACCGCGATGGAACAGCCCCCGTTCACTTTTACCAGCTTCATGCAGGGCACGTCCGTCAGTCCGTCGCCGATATAAATCATGTTGCGGAAAGGAACAGGCCGGTCTTCCTCCGGTGTGTAACGGTTCAGGTCGTCGTCGTTGGAAATGTCCAGCACGCCTTTGTTGATGCGGAACAGGAACTGGGTCTTGGTGGTATAGTTCACCACGTTCTTCGGCCAGCAGGCCACGCCGTTTTCGTCGTACAGGAATTCCCCGGCGAACACGTCGTCAAATTCTTTGTAAATAGAGGAGCCTTCAATAATTTCCCGCAGGCCGGAAGAAATAATGTAGTGCTTGATGGTGACGCCCTGTTCTATGCCAAACTGGTTGATGCGTCCGAACCATTCTCTGACGCCGGGATACAGTTTCAGATCTTTGCCCAGGGCCACAAAATCATCGCGGCGGATGGAAATCCTGTGAACGTGGGCCTCGTCCAGCATGAGATACATGTAGGCCAGGATGCGGTCCATCTTTTTATCTTCCGCCAGCTTGGAAGCCTTTGCCCAGAATTCATCCGCGGACATGCCCAGATTCGGAATAAATGTGTACGCCTGCATGTCCGTGGTGCACAG
>JAFSOW010000187.1 GCA_017443165.1 Acidaminococcaceae bacterium
GGCGTGAACCGCGTGCTGTACGATTTCACCCCGAAGCCTACGGCAACCATCGAATACGAATAATGTTTTTATCTGTTAGTTATTGTATTTGAGAAGGTTAATCATTGGCTCCTCAGTATTAAAAACTGAATGAAAAGTCTTGCGCCTCAGTAGATAACACCGGGGCGCAATTTTTTTGCTGAATGCAAATATAATAATGCAAAGGTAATTAAGAAATTAAAAATATTTAGATTTTTATTCGATTTTAATTTTTGGATATTGCTTTTTTATGGAAAATGTGGTAAAAAGACAAGGTGTATTTTAAATTTTGTTAAATAATTGTAGAATCTGTATTATTTAGAGTAATCGAAAAGGCTTAAACTATTAAAAGAAGGTTGAAAGGGGTTTATTGGATGGCGGCTTTGAATTTGGAACAGTATGGTATTACAGACGTTAAAGAAATTGTTTACAATCCGTCTTATGAGTTTCTTTATGAAGAAGAAATGAAGTCCGGCCTGCAGGGATTCGAAAAAGGACAGCTTACCGAGCTGGGCGCCGTGAACGTTATGACCGGCGTTTACACCGGACGTTCACCCAAAGACAAATACATTGTTATGGATGAAAATTCCAAAGATACGGTGTGGTGGACTACGCCGGAATACCCGAATGACAACCATATCATGAGCGAAGATGTCTGGACCAAGGTTAAAGACCTGGCAGTGAAGAAGCTGTGCGGCAAGCGACTCTTTGTAATGGACGCTTTCTGCGGCGCCAACAAAGATACCCGTATGGCGGTCCGCTTCATTATGGAAGTGGCCTGGCAGGCGCACTTTGTAAAAAACATGTTCATTGCTCCCACAGAAGAGGAACAGGCAAACTTTAAACCGGATTTCGTAGTGTACGCTGCGTCCAAGGCCAAAGTAGATAACTACAAAGAACTGGGCATAAATTCCGAAACCTGTATTGCATTTAACATTACCAGCCACGAACAGGTAATCCTGAATACCTGGTACGGCGGCGAAATGAAAAAAGGTATGTTCTCCATGATGAACTACTATCTGCCGCTGCAGGGCATCGCTTCCATGCACTGTTCCGCCAATACGGACCTGAAAGGTGAGAACACCGCTATTTTCTTCGGCCTGTCCGGTACCGGCAAAACCACCCTGTCCACAGACCCTAACCGTTACCTCATCGGCGATGACGAGCACGGCTGGGACGACAACGGCATTTTCAATCTGGAAGGCGGCTGCTATGCCAAGGTTATTGACCTTGACAAAGAGTCCGAACCGGATATCTATAACGCGCTGCGCCGCGACGCTCTGCTGGAAAACGTTGCAGTTGATGCGGCAGGAAAGGTGGATTTTCATGACAAGAGCGTGACGGAAAACACCCGCGCTTCCTATCCGATCAGCCACATTGAACATAACGTAAAGAAAATCCGCGCGACCTCTTCCGGTCCCGACGCAAAGAATGTAATTTTCCTTTCTGCGGATGCGTTCGGCGTGTTGCCCCCGGTTTCCGTCCTGACTCCGGAACAGACCAAATACTACTTCCTGTCCGGATTCACTGCCAAACTGGCCGGCACGGAACGGGGCATTACCGAACCGACGCCGACCTTCTCTGCATGCTTCGGCCAGGCTTTCCTGGAACTGCATCCGACAAAATATGCGGACGAACTGGTAAAAAAGATGGGAAAATCCGGTGCGAAAGCATTCCTTGTGAACACTGGCTGGAACGGAACCGGTAAACGTATCTCCATTAAAGATACCCGCGGCATCATTAACGCAATTCTCAACGGTGATGTGAACAAGGCTCCCACCAAAAAGATCCCCGTATTTGATCTGGAGGTTCCTACCGCGCTGCCCGGTGTGAACCCTGCGATTCTGGATCCCCGGGATACCTATGCGGCTTCTGCGGAGTGGGATGCAAAGGCTAAAGATCTGGCAGAACGGTTTATCAAAAACTTCAAAAAATACGAAGGGAATGCGGAAGGCAAGAAACTGGTGGCAGCAGGACCGAAACTGTAAGGATCATTTATCAGGAGAAGATAATATCCTGAGATGTTTATGAAAATTTAGAAATTCCGGACTGTGCTCCACGGCGCATTCCGGATTCTTTTATAAAGTTATTTTGAAAGAGGACAGCAAATGAACAAAGTGTTGCGTGAAGACGCAGAGAAAATCATATATGCCGCGCTTCAGGCAGTGCAGCCGGATGAAGCGGTACGGCGCACGCTGAGGGATTACCGGTTTAATACCGGACGGAAAATTTTAGTAGCGATCGGCAAAGCGGCCTGGCAGATGGCAAAGGCGGCGACAGAAACACTGGGACAGGTGGACGCCGGTATTGTCATCACAAAATACAAACATGTGAAGGGCGATATTCCCGGTGTGGAATGTTATGAGGCTGGCCATCCGATTCCGGATGAAAACAGTTTCGCGGCAACCGGGAAGGCGCTGGAAATGGTAAAGGATCTTGCGCCGGAGGACACGGTTATTTTTCTTGTGTCCGGCGGAGGCAGCGCGTTGTTTGAACTTCCGCTGATTCCTGAGGAAGAACTGCAGAAGATTACGCTGGGTTTGTCAAACAGCGGCGCGGATATTGTAGAACTGAATAATGTCCGCAAGCGCCTCAGCGGCGTAAAGGCGGGACGGTTTGCCCTGGCCTGTTATCCGGCGAAGGTGCTGAGTATCGTTCTGAGTGATGTGCTGGGCGACCCCCTGGACAGTATCGCCAGCGGGCCGGCCTATCCGGACAGCAGTACCTGTGCCCAGGCAAAAGCCATAATAGAAAAATATAAAATCCATCTGTCTCCGGAAGCCGCAGCTCTGCTGGAACAGGAAACACCGAAAGAACTTAACAATATAGAAACACATATTAACGGTTCGGTGAAGGAGCTTTGCGCAGCGGCGGCGCGGACGGTGGAAGAGATGGGATATAAACCGTTAGTTCTGACTGATGAACTTCGGTGTGAGGCCAGTTCGGCAGGCAGTTTTCTGGCCAGCATTTTGAAAAGCCATGCCTGCAGCAAACAGTCTCTCGCATTTATCGCCGGTGGCGAAACCGTTGTCCGTGTCACCGGGTATGGCACCGGAGGACGGAGCCAGGAACTGGCGCTGGCAGCAGCCCCCGGTATTGCCGGGCTGGAAGGCGCCGCGGTGTTCTCCATCGACAGTGACGGTACGGACGGTCCTACCGATGCGGCCGGCGGCTATGTGGACGGGGAAAGTATCGCTGCCCTGGAAGAAAAAGGAATCAATTACGACAGTATGCTGCGGGAAAATGATTCATACCACGCGCTGGAAGCCATCGGCGGGCTCATCATGACAGGCCCAACAGGCACTAATGTAAATGATTTGGCGGTGGCGTTGCTGAAAAGATGACGGAATCACTTAAGCAGCGGACACTTCCGTTTGAATCAAATATTGAAGACGCACAAAAATCCGGAATACCTGGAAAACCAGGTGTTCCGGATTTTTTGCTTTTCTCAGTTCAAATTCAATTTATTCCTCTGCGAAAATATGGTAAAATTAATAAACAAAGTGATGTCCGGTGTTGCAATGACATACTATTGTCGAAAAATCGATATAACATGAAAAGAGTACAAATAAAAAATGTGACGTTATTGTGCGAAAAGGAGGTTATCACATGAATAAGATGAAAACGGCAGCAACTGCACTTGCAGCAGTTTTTGCGTTTGCTGTCGCGCCGGTTTTTGAAACAGGCCTTGCAGATACAAGCGGCCTTGCGGGGACAAATGGGGTAACCGGTATAAGCTGGTCGCGTCCTGTTTTTGCCGAAGGTAACGGCGTGGATTACCAGCTGGGGCTGCACTACATTCCGCTGGTGACGCGTACGGAACACAGGGTGGACAGCGACGAAAAAGGGGATTTGCTGCGCGCCCGCTGGACCGGCATCCGGGTGACCGGTCCTGTGCCTTTTGAACCGAATATCAACAAATCGTTAGATGCTTACACAGCAAAGGAAGAGAAACAATTTGCGGAATCGTACAGGAAAATGCTGTCCGACGCCAAATTAGACCATAGTGAACGCGCGAAATACGGCGCAACGTTCTTTCCCGCTTTTGAGGATAACAGAGATATCTATGTGCGGCGGGCCGACTCCCTCGTGGTGAGCCTGCTGGAATCCGGTTCCAGTTATATGGGCGGCGCCCATGGCATGTATGGTTTTACAGGAAAAAACTTTGATACCTACACAGGTAAGGAGATGCAGCTGACTGATATTTTCACAAGCCCCACTGCCATGACAAATGCCATCAAACAGCAGCTGATGTTTGATTATCCCAAAGCATCATTTCAGGGAAACAACGGTGCCAGCATGCGTGAGATGGTGGACCAGCTGGCGAAGGAGGGGCATCTGTTCTGGACCATGGATCCCCGGGGCGTGACTTTCTATTTCAATCCGTACGTCCTCGGTTCTTATGCGGAAGGCGTTTTCACCACTACGCTGCTGTATTCCGAGAGGCCCGATATTTTCAAACATGATCAGTACACGGAAGCCATTAGTTGGCGGGGGCCGAAGGCCTATTGCATGGAAATTCCTTCCTACCTGCCCGTACGTTTAAGCGACAGCCCTCGCGGTGACAGGCTTTCCGTGATGAATGATCCGGAAGAACTGCTCATTGATTACTGCGGTGAACAGCTGAAAGACAAGTTTAACGCAAAAAACATCCGTGCCACACTGGTATCTATGCCGGAGGGTGAACGGTATCTGTATGTGGATTATCAGAAGGAAGACTGGAAACACGCCGTGCGGGTTTATGCACTGGGCAACGAACCGGTCTTTGTGGGTGAATATGCCATGACACGCTTTATCTCGGATATGGTCGGCATCAATGGTTCGGACTGGTACGTGATGACTGATCCCCAGCAGTTTTACATGACGGCCATGCCGGGCAGCGGCTATGCTCCCTGGACAAAGCTGACCTGCCGGGTAGGCGCAAACGGCGCGCCGGAAGTGTATGAAGTGGAAGGCGGGAAAGGGTAAGAGTTTACTTATACGGAAAAAGGACAATTTATGGCAGCTCAACCTGTTTACAAAAGCAAGAACATAACCATGTGTAGTGACGGCAAATATCGCTGGGTGTATGAACTGGACCTGTATACTACGACGGCCATTATCAAAGAGGTGTGGAGGGTGCTGCTCATCTCTTTGGTCATCGTGCTGGCATTGATGCTGATTTTCAGCATCATCGAAGGCGATTTGACGGAAGGACTTAGTTTCATCGGTGAGATGGCAGCCATTCTGTTCGGGATTTTCTTGGTTCTCAGCGTTGTTGGCTATCTGGTTTTCGCGTTCATAATCGGCGGGAAATACTGCGCGCTGTTTGAAATGAACGAAGAGGGAATCAACAACGCGGCCCAGGAAAAGCATGTGAAAAAGGCGGAACTGATCGGCCTCATCACGGCGATTGCGGGAATAGCCGGCGGCAGGCCGGGTGTGGTCGGGACAGGCATTTTGGGGGCGACACGTACTTCCATGTATACCAGTTTTGACGAAGTAAAAGAACTGGAAATTTTGCCGAAGGAACACTTGATCCGTTTGAATGAAACCCTGAGCCGCAACCAGGTGTATGCGGAGGATGAAGATTTTGCGTTTGTAGCAAGTTACATCAAAGCACGCTGCCGGAACGCGAAGGTGAAAATATAAGGACAATAAGCTTACCGTTTTTTCACACAGAAGAAGTACTATAATTTAAGGAACGAGGTGCAAACATGAAAAAGATTAGAATTATTACATTGTGTTTCGTTTTGTTATTTGGGCTTACAAGCCTTGCCTATGCAGAACTTCCAGCCAACCGTATTGCGTTAGGCGTGCAGTTGGGAGCAAGGTTTGAACAGGTGAAAAATGTATTTGGCATTCCTGACCGGGTGACGAAGAACGAAGTAAAATCGGAAGCCTACGGTGATTTTGTGGAGACAACTTTCATTTACGGTAATAATTCCATTGTTGTAAAGTTTTATAATGA
>JAFSOW010000188.1 GCA_017443165.1 Acidaminococcaceae bacterium
GAACTATTCCGACAAGTTATACGACATCTTCGTCGTGGCAGATAACTGCGTGGATAAAACCGCAGAAGCTGCCCGCAACGCCGGCGCCATTGTGTATGAACGTTTCAGCGAAACGGGGAAGGGCAAAGGCTTTGCCATGGAATGGATGTTCCACCGCCTGTTCGGTCTGGAACGCCAGTACGACGCAGTCTGTGTGTTCGATGCAGATAATCTGGTACATCCGGATTTCCTGAAGATCATGAACAACCATCTGTGCAACGGGGAGCGTCTGATCCAGGGTTATATGGATTCCAAAAACCCGGAAGACACCTGGGTGTCCGGCATGTTCTCCATTTCTTTCTGGATTGTAAACCATATCTGGCACCTGGCAAAATACAATATCGGTCTGTCCTGTGTGCTGGGCGGTACCGGTATGTGCATCGATGCCAAACTCCTGAAACAGTATGGCTGGGGCGCCACCTGCCTGACTGAAGACATGGAATTCACCATGAAAGCCCTGATGGAAAATATTCCCACCACCTGGGCCCATGACGCAGTCATCTATGACGAAAAACCGCTGACTTTCAAAGCGGCCTGGAACCAGCGCAAACGTTGGGCACAGGGACATTTCGACGTGGCCAACCGTTACATTCCCAAAATGTTGTGGAAGGGAATCACCGAGCACAACATCGTGGTGCTGGACGGTATGATTAATCTGGTACAACCGTATTTCCTGCTGCTGTCCACCTTCTTTGTAATTTGCACTTACATTTACAATCTGGTTCCTTTCTATACGAACGTATTGTATGAAGTACTTCCCATCCAGGTATGGCAGATCATCGGCGTAGGGCAGTATATCTTCCCGGTTGCCGTACTCTGGAAGATTCGCGCTTCCTTTAAGTCCTGGCTGTATCTCTTGGTATATCCTGTCTTCATTTACAGCTGGATTCCCATTGTGATGCTCGGTTTCCTGCATCGGAACGAACACGAATGGTGCCACACTTTACACACCCGCAGCATCAGCTTTGACGATGTAATCATTCCGGATGACGTGGTGAACGTGGGCCCGAAGCAAGTTGCTTTCAAGAAAAAATAACACGTTGAAGTTTTGAATTTTTTTAAGCGCATTTTAAATGAGAAAGCCTCCTGTGATTTACTTGATGTGTCCTGGCAGTCACACCGGTATCACAGGAGATTTTTTTAAGCAGGTAAACTCACGAGGTAATAATTATTATGAAAATTATTCTGGCTTCCGGTTCTCCGCGACGTTTGCAGCTTTTACAGCAGATGGGTTGGACAGTAGAAGTTCATTCTCTGCCGTTTGCAGAAGCTGAAACGGTTAATGAAGCAACGGAAAAGTTAGACAGCCTGCGAAAACAGTTTTTGTTTTCCGGTGAAAAAAATCACACACACAATGAACCCGTTCTTTCTGAAAAAGGTGTGACCTTACTTTTACCTTACCGGAATGCGGATCTGGTCTGTGCCTATAACGCATTGGGCAAAGGCAGGGCAGCCGCAAAAGAAACGGGTACGGGTTTCCCCGTAGTGGCTGCCGACACTATTGTTGTTTTGGGAGAACATATTTTGGGCAAACCGGCCGATACGGTGGAAGCAAAACATATGCTGCAAACCCTTTCAGGCAAGATGCACACAGTAAAAACCGCAACAGTTGTCTTGTATCAGAAAAAAACGCTGCTTCAGGTCGTAACGACCAATGTTTATTTCCGCAGGCTTACAGACGAGGAAATAAATTGGTATGTGGAAACCGGGGAACCTCTGGATAAGGCAGGGGCCTACGGGATACAGGGCAAGGGCGCTGTACTGGTTGAAAGAATCGAAGGCAGCTATGATAATGTGGTCGGCCTGCCGTTAACTGCGGTTTATGAAATGTTACGCAAAGCAGGCGTTGATTCTATAGTTTAATAACAGTCAGTAAAATATAATAATAGCGCTCCTACTGATTAAGCAGGAGCGCTATTATGTTTTACAGAATCGTATATAACATTTTTACGGACTGTTAAATTGAAATTTACATCACTGCTTCGGTGCTCCGCAGCCTACGCAGAACTGACCCTGATTCGGTGTTCCACAGTTGGGGCAGGTCCAGCTCCCTGCATCCGCCTGTTGCGGATACCCTTGCTGGGGCATCTGTCCGGGATAACCCTGTTGCGGATAACCCTGCTGGGGCATCTGTCCGGGGTAACCCTGTTGCGGATAACCCTGCTGGGGCATCTGTCCGGGGTAACCCTGTTGCGGATAACCCTGCTGGGGCATCTGTCCGGGGTAACCCTGTTGCGGATAGCCTTGCTGGGGCATCTGTCCGGGGTAACCCTGCTGCGGATAGCCTTGCTGGGGCATCTGTCCGGGGTAACCCTGCTGCGGATAGCCTTGCTGGGGCATCTGTCCGGGGTAACCCTGTTGCGGATACCCTTGCTGGGGCATTTGTCCGGGATAACCCTGCTGCGGATAGCCCTGCTGAGGCATTCCGGCAGCTGCCATACCACCAGCGGCTGCCATACCGGCTACACCGCCTACAGTTCCCATACCGGCGTTGGCGCCCATACCCGTGCCGGGATTCGGCACTGCTGAGCCCGGATTACGAAGATTCAACAAAGATATGCGGATATCTTCTGCAATCGCCATACTTTCCTGGTATTCAGGCGGATACATGGCGGCAGGGTTGCCTGCGTTCATACTGTTCTGCAAACCGTTGATGACAGCGCCTAAGATACCGGCTGCCGTACCCATATTCCCCATATTTCCGCCAGCGTTAAACGAGTTACCCATAGTGCGATTGCCAAAATTACTCAGGCCTCTGGCCTGGAGGTAGTCATATCGTACCCAGACACTGCTGCTGTTCACTTTAATGCGCCTGTGGCTGCAATGGGGATGACTTACGTCAATATCTACATAAAAATCGTAGGAAAAATCATACCGCGGGGGATTGTACGATACGCTCCGTCCTTCTTCATCCTTGGTCCGTAGTTCATGTTTGGATTCGTTGATATCAACTGCAACGTTGGTAATAGCGGAAGCGTCAATCACGTCCGGATTGTCCTTCTGCAAATCACTGGCGCTGGAAATCATGAATTTCCGGTTCATCTCGTCCAGATAAACCTTGGTAGATTTCCCGATGGTACGGGTCGCACGGAACTGGGCTACTGCCTGCCGGTTCTGTTCACGGTAAGCGAGATGCTCCTGAATCTGCTGCGGAGTGGAAGCTTTGCGGGCTTCTGTCGAAAACCAATCGGAAAGCTTTTCCGCACAGTCATCACACAGATTGCCGCCGGACAATTCTTTGCGTTCCGTCAGTCCCATTTCCTTTCCGCAGATAGAGCACTGTCTCTTTTCAAATAAGCTGCCAAAGAATCCCATTGTGAACCTCCTTGTAATTAAAAATATGTTTTATAATACTTTCATAATCCTTTCCTGAATGCAACATTTCTCTTA